>CAZGVZ010000394.1:0-4585 GCA_964529145.1 uncultured Fibrobacteraceae bacterium
GTTTTGAAGATGGAAAAACCTTTCAGGTCACCGATGGACAAATATTTTTTTGTTATAATCGGCATTGTTTCAAGTGTCTATTCCTTTCAGACCTCTTCCGAGTCGGTGAATCCATTCAATCAGTTCATGTCTCCTTCAGGAGGAGTGAACCTCTATTCCGGAGACGCGGCATTCTCGCATACCGTATGTACCGTCAAGGGACGGGGGGGAAACGACATCAATATTTCCCTGAATTATTCCAGTAACATTTATCTCAATGTGCGTGCACGAAACGATGTCGCTCCAACCGGATGGTGTGGACTGGGATGGAGTTTCAGTTTTGGCTCGATAAGCTGCGATCACAAGGGGACAAAAACCCACAAGGATGATGAATTCATGTGGATTTCACCGGCAGGAGTAGGCAGCAAAATATTGAAAAAAAATGACAGGTATTATATCAAAGAAGACCCCTATACCAGGGTCGAACCAAAGGATGTAAATGGTGACAGTGTTTTCGATGGCTGGGTTTTGACTTCCGTTGATGGCAAAAAAATGAAATATGGAGATCTCGATCCGGAAGGAGAACGGCACTCTACCAGATGGGTATTTGCATGGGGAGACTACGTGGGTACGGGTATGAGCGGAGTTCCAACACGATATCCATATAAATGGGATTTGTCTCAGCTCGAGGACATTTCCGGCAACAAGATCGATTATTATTACCAGCAAGAAGAGGAACACTTACGTGTAGGCGATTGGACCTCTCCGGTTCCTTACACCAGGGCGTCATACCTTCGCAAGATTACTTCTCCCGAAGGTAAAAGGGTGGAATTCGAACTTGAAAGCAAAGGCGTTGAGGCTTACGATCCTCAGATATTTCAAACCGAACCAGATGGATTTATGGAAATGTACGATTCGATGCGTCTTTCGCAAGTAAAAGTATTTTCGGTTCCGGGATCGGACATTCCATCGGGCGTTTTTCAATTTAATTATCGCACGATAAACAGTAATGAGATTGGAGATGATTATGTGAAAAGCCTGTTAAGCGGTATTTTTCAATATGATGGTTCGATGACAAAACTTGTCGGGGGGACACAATTTTCGTATTATACGGATTTCGCAAAAGGTGATGAGGATGATACATCGGCTTACTACAGTAGTTACAATTACGGTGCAATTCATGAAATAATGAATTATGAAGGGGGGGTAACGCGTTTCCAATATGAGCGCCGGTTAATCAATTTGAATAAAACTCAGGAACTGAACACTACTCACAGCAACAATCAAATCAAGGTCGGAATGACCTTCGATGGTTTTCCATTCGCCGCATTGCGTGGTGGAAGTAATTCGGATTATTTACAGATATACAACTGGAGCGGTTCAAACTGGTATGTCTCATTTCCAGATACGGATATGACGAAGTCAGATGATGGAATACACCTCGCGGCCGGACCGAATTATCTGACGGTCAAATCCGGGCATAATAATGATTCGCTGCGAATATTGAACTGGGATGGTGAAAAATGGGAACAAAAATATGCTAATGATATGTCAATGGGACAAAGTGAGGCTCATATAACACCCTTCGGGAATCACGTTTCCATTCTCACGGGATTCAACGATGATTATTTGACGATACTAACCTGGGATGGTACCGAATGGGATTCGACCCTGCCATGCACAAGCATGACTGTAAGTGACGACACGGTAACAGCCTACCCGGGGAATAATTACCTGGCTTTACGATCCGGACATGGATTCGACTATTTGCAAATTTACAGCTGGAATGGTTCGGAATGGTACGTGTCTTTTCCAGATACCGATATGACTCATAGTGATGATAAAATCGATGTTTATACTAGTGGAAATCATGTTGCCATTCGATCCGGCCATTACAGCGATGAACTCAGAATACTGACATGGAAAGGGAGCGAATGGGAAATAACCTATGTAAATGATACGATCACTCCGAGCACGGCTTCAATCAAGCTGTATTTTTCCGGCGACCATCTTATCGTTCGTGCAGGGGACAATAAGGATTTAATGAGGATAATGACCTGGAATGGTTCCTCTTGGCAGGAGACTTTTCCCGAGCGTGACATGACTGGTTCAACAGAGGGAATTGATATCGTTCCATTCGGGAAGCATGTCGCAGTACGATATGGAGGCAATGATGATTCGCTACGGATATACACCTGGGAAAAAGATAGTGGGTGGATCCAAACAATGCTTCCAGAAGATATTACATCATCAAGAGCTGGGGTTCAGCCATATGGGGGGGGGGGATTTTCTTGTTGTTCGGTTAGGTGAAGGAACAGACACAGTACACATTTACGCATGGAATGGAAAAAAATGGAAAACGTTTAAAAATAGAGTACCGGTTAGTGGAGCGACAAAGTTAGTCGCTGAAACTGGTATGAATTTTTTTGCGGTCTGGGGGCTTGATGGATATTCTAAAGTGGGACTCTGGTATAAATTTCAGGATGATTTTGAGGAGTACCTCTTCAGTTATCGGGTAAGCAAGAAGACTATTGATCCAAACGTGGATGGGGCCAGCGTGGTAACTGAATTTATATATGACTTCGCAGGAAGCAACTATGACACTCGTGCTGGTACGGCCAAATTCAATAAAGTAGGAACCAGAACCCCTGGTCAGGGCAGAACATATCGATATTACTTCAATGATATGGCATCGATCAATGGGCAGGGGAGTACGGAAAATTTCGATAAGCTCGATGGAATGGTTTACCATACGGAATCGTTCGACACCTATGATTGGTTGCCTGAAATAAATCCGATAGCATCCAGCCATACAAGTCACGTCATATATGCCGATGACAATTGGCCTGCGGATGTCTTTCAGAAGAGGACGATTTCGACTTCCGCCACAACGAACGGGATTACAACTACCAATGAAGTTCTTGCATATAACAATGCAAACGGGTTGCCGGTCATTTCCCGGAACAGTAACGGCGATGGAACCCAGAAATTAACAAAGACATATTTTGCTTTCGAAGACTCCAATTATTCGGAAAAAATGGGCGTAACAGGAGCCCATATGCTTAACGCTCCATGCCAGACGATCATGTATGAAAAAAATCCAAACGATACCACCATTCAGCCGTTCGAATCCGAAATTCGATCGGCGCAAGCGATAACATATTCCGATAAATTAGGAAGCCCTGCATGCCTGCAACATACGACATACGCCTGGAAATCCGAATTTAATGCAGACGGCACATTAAAGGAGCTTTTCAATGATTTCGATCATTCATTAAACGCAAGCAATCCAAATTGGAAACTCGCGGGGACTAACGAAATCTATAATGACAAGGGAGGTCCGCTGCAGACTTCCGATGCATCGGGAAAAAAATCATGTGTAATTTTGTCCGAAGATGAATCATTACCGCTGATGAGCGTTAAAAACGGAAGGTACGGTCATTGCCTGTTCACGAACTGGAAAGAAAAACAACCCATCACGACAAATTTTGCCACCATGTCAATGAGCACCATGCAGAATGAACTGCATTTCGCACCAAGGACAATGAAGCTTTCAGCGAACGTGGCTCAACCGAATTCGGACCAGTACGCAATTGCGGCAATGTCTCCTTACGATAGCGGAGCACCCGCTCTTGGGGGAAAGACGTTCAATGTTCAGTTCTGGGCCAGGGGGGACCGTACGGGCAAATCCATTATTAACTTACAAACGGTACCAGGAAACCAGAATTCCGATGTTTCGGAAATCGATTTGACGACAGACTGGAAAAAATACGATCTGAATGTCGTTATTCCTTCAGGCAATGTCGACAGGCAATATCAGCTTGTCCTTCATCCCCTGTGTGTCGCCGGGCCGACGTATGTCGAAGGTACGATCCAATTCGATGATTTGAGGGTCGTTCCCAACGGTGCTCTTTCCACGATAAATTATTATGATTCAAGATGGCGGAAACCCTCTTTTACCGTAGATGAAAACGGCTATCCCGGTAGAAAGGTTTTTTACGACGGGATTTCACGGCCTGTGTTATGGGGAAAAATCGATACTTCAAGAAGTGCCGACGACACGACGTTTTTGAAAAAAGTACAGAAAAAAGAGTATCATTTCAAGACCGAACTGCCTGATGGAAAAAATATCCAGATACTCTATCCCGATGGAGGAGAGACCTATACTGGAGTAACCACCGTAACGATACACTGGATTGGCAGGGGAGATGGTTTTGTACTGTTGGTGTATAAGCTAAAAACGCCCGAAGGATGGGGAAGCTGGAAAATGATAAACCCTGATCCCCAGGAAAATGGCTGGGGTACATATAATTGGTCTGTACCAAAAAATCTCTACAATGAATGCAGGATAAAAGCTCTGACTACACAGGGAGATTCCGACTCGACGGAAACATTCTTTCTTTCAAATCTATGAGTTTGTCGTGATATGTTTTAATATCCGGAATAACGAAATTATCATGAAAATCAAGACAATAATCGGAATTACCGCGGTTTGTGTGCCGGTGGTCTTCGCTGGCCAGGCCAATTACATGAAGACAACGACATACGATATCGACGGCGTAGCCGGCAGCGGAAACAGTCTGGTCTCTACAGTCTATAATGACGG
>CAZGVZ010000395.1:0-4580 GCA_964529145.1 uncultured Fibrobacteraceae bacterium
ATCGGGAAGCTGTCCATCCCCGCCGAGATATTGTCCAAACCAGGAAAGCTGACGGAAAACGAGTTTGCCCTGATCAAAGAACATCCGAGGAGAGGGTATGAGATCCTGAAGAATGTGGAAGCCAACTGGCCCCTGGCCGAGATCGTCCACCAGCACCACGAACGGATGGACGGTTCCGGATACCCGCGGGGTCTGAAGGACAACGAAATTCTCATGGAGGCTCGCATCATGGCCGTGGCCGATGTTGTTGAGTCCATGGCCTCTCATCGACCTTACCGCGCCGCCCTGGGCATTGATGCCGCGCTGGAGGAAATCGAGACCAACAGGGGGATCCTTTACGACGATACCGTCGCTGACGCCTGCCTGAGATTATTCCAGGAAAAGGGGTACCAGCTCCCGTGATCGACCCGGCCCTTGCTTTTCCGGAAGACGTGCATAGATTACCGCCGATGCGCATTTCTACATTCATTATGGAAAGGAAAAACCATGAGTAAAACGGAACGGAATCTTCAGGAGGCGTTCGCTGGGGAATCCCAGGCGAACCGAAAGTATCTGGCCTTCGCGAAACAGGCCGACCAGGAGGGACATCCCCAGGCCGCGAAACTCTTCAGGGCCGCGGCCGGGGCTGAGACGGTGCACGCCCACGCCCATCTGCGAGCCCTGGGCGGCATACGGAGCACGCGGGAAAACCTGAAAGAGGCGGTGGCGGGCGAAATCCACGAATACAAATCCATGTATCCCGGCATGATCGAAGACGCGAAAGCGGAAGGGAACAAGGCGGCGGAACGGTCCTTTGCCTTCGCCAACACGGTGGAAGAGGTACACGCGAAGCTGTATCAGAAGGCGCTGGACAGCCTCGATAATCCTCCCTCCGTTGAGTGCTACTATGTCTGCTCGGTGTGCGGCTACACCCACGAGAACGAAGCTCCCGACACCTGCCCGGTCTGCGGCGCGAAACAGAAGGCCTTCTTCCGGGTTGACTGAGTAAATTATCCCAGGGACAAAAAGAGACAGGCCGGCAATGACGAGTTGTCGGCCTGTTGCGCTTGTAAAGAGATACCCCCGGCAGACATGGGGTGACGAGCGAAAGAATGAAAGCGGACGCAAAAATACAGTGTCTGTTGATCGGATTAGCGTCAATATCGCCGACGTGAAGATTATGCATTTCAAATGCAGAATGTCGAGGGAACGGCGTCGCAGGGCGGATTGCCTAAAAGATATTAAAACAATGTGCCGGTGAAAAACCGCATCCTCCAGAACTCCTTGACATTTTCCATAAAAGTCGTATCATCCACCCGTTGCGTTCATTCAGAAAAAATTCATATCAGGTTTGCTTCTTTCAACACCGCAAAGAAAAGGTGTAAGAGACGATGTCCGACCTCCCGCAATCCGTTCTGGAGCTGGTCGAAAAATTCGACCGGAATATCGACGAATACAAGAATCCTCGATACAACGAGACCCTGATCCGGGTGGAGTTCGTCAATCCCTTTTTCAAGGCCCTCGGGTGGGATGTCGATAACGAGAAAGGACACGCCCTCGCGTATCGCGACGTGATCCACGAGGACGAGGTCAAAGTCGGCGGCGCTACCAAGGCCCCCGACTACTCCTTCCGCATCGGGGGAACGCGGAAGTTTTTCGTGGAGACGAAAAAGCCCTCCGTGAATCTCAAGACCGATCCCGCCCCGGCCTTTCAGCTTCGCCGGTACGCTTACAGCGCCCGCCTCCCCATCTCCATCCTCACCGATTTCGAGGAATTCATCGTTTACAACTGCCGCACCAAACCGTCGATCACCGACAAACCCTCCGCCGACCGCATCCTGTGCATCTCCTTCCGCGACTATGCCGAAAAATGGGACGAGATCAGTTCGGTGTTCCACCGCGAATCGATCCTGCGCGGGTCCTTCGACCGGTATGTCAAAGACACGAAGGGAAAACGGGGAACGGCGGAGATCGACCGTGACTTTCTCGCCGATCTCGACCGGTGGCGCCTCGCGCTGGCCCAGAACTTCGCCCTGCGCAACCCCAGCCTGACCGTGCGGGAGCTCAACTTCGCGGTCCAGATGACCATCGACCGGCTCATCTTTCTGCGCATGTGCGAGGATCGCGGCATCGAAACCTACGGGCAGTTGGAAGCCCTTGTCAACGGCGCGGGGATTTACCCCCGCCTGGTGGAAATCTACCGGAAGGCCGACGACCGGTACAACTCCGGCCTGTTCCATTTTACACGGCAGCGGGGGGACGCCTCGTCCCCGGATGTGCTCACCCCCGGCCTGAAGCTCGACGACCGGGTTGTGAAGGACATTATCCGGAACCTGTACTACCCGAAATGTCCCTATGAATTCAGCCTGCTCCCCGTGGAGGTGCTGGGGAACGCCTACGAGCAGTTTCTCGGAAAGACCATCCGCCTCACCGCGGGGCATCAGGCGAAGATCGAGGAAAAGCCGGAGGTTCGCAAGGCCGGGGGCGTCTACTACACCCCGGAATATATCGTCGCCTATATCGTGAAGAGCACCGTGGGCAGGCTCCTCGAAGGGAAGACGCCGAAAGAGGCCGCCGCCATCAGGATACTGGACCCGGCGTGCGGCTCCGGTTCCTTCCTCCTGGGGGCGTACCGCTGCCTTCTGGACTGGCATCTCGACTGGTATAAAAGAGAGATGGAACGCACCGGCACACTCCCCACCGTCCCGCCCCCCAAAGGCACACGGAAGAGAAAGAGCGATCCGGGCGCCGTCTTCCAGGGACAAGGAGGCGACTGGCTCCTCACCACCGCCGAAAAGAAACGGATCCTCCTGAACAACATCTACGGCGTGGATATCGACCAGCAGGCCGTTGAGGTGACGAAGCTCTCACTCCTCCTGCGGGTCCTCGAGGACGAAAATCAGGACACCCTCAACAAACAGCTCACCCTCTGGCGCGAACGGGCCCTCCCCGACCTCGGCGGCAACATCAAATGCGGCAACTCCCTCATCGGCCCGGATTTCTTCGACGGACAGATGTTCCCCGACGAGGAGGAGGTGCGGCGGGTCAACCCCTTCGACTGGCAGGCGGAATTCCCGGAGAGCATGAAGGCGGGGGGATTCGACGCGGTGATCGGGAATCCACCGTATATTCGTATGGAAATCTTTAAGAACTTGAAATTATATCTTAAAACTCATTACGCATGTCATGACGAACGGTCCGATCTATATACCTACTTCATCGAACGAGCTCACATACTCCTAAATCGTAGTGGTCGAGTTGGTATGATCGTATCCAATAAATTTCTACGTTCTAACTACGGGAACTCATTGCGTGAATACCTGCACCACAACGCGGCTATCGAACAAGTGGTTGATTTCGCTGGTCTACCGGTTTTTGCTGGGGCAACGGTTCGGACTATCATTTTGATCTCGAAGTTGAGCACCGACGAACGCGTTCCAGTTCGTTACACACCGCCACTATCCCCTGATTCATTTGCTGCAGTGGCAGCCGGTTCACATCCAGTGGAACAAGCTATTGAATCTATATCGTATTCTGTTGATTCGGGCAGGTTGGCCCAGCCGGTCTGGAACTTTGTTAGACAAGAAGATGAAAATTTACTTGCTCGGTTGAGAGCCAATTATCAAGTCCTCGGCGAGTATTGCAATGGTCAAATATGTATGGGAGTGAAGTCCGGGCTTTCTAAAGCTTTTGTAATAGACAATGCTACTCGGGAAGCCATCCTTGAGAGTAATCCCACCGCTGCCGAGATTATCAAACCTTTTTTGAACGGACGTGACATACGCCGGTATAATATCGATTACAAACACCTCTATCTTATCTATACATTTCATGGTATCCAGATCGAGAAATATCCTGCGGTCGAGCAACATCTTCGGCCGTTCAAAAGTCCACTCCTGAAAAGAGCGACCCGGCAGGAGTGGTACGAACTACAGCAACCACAGCATCTTTTTGCGCCTTTCATGGATGGCTCTAAGATCATCTTTCCTGATATTGCTACAACACCTCGATTTTCTTTAGATGACGTCGGCTATTACGGTGCCAACACAACTTATTTCATTCCACGACGCGATTATTATTTACTTGGGCTACTCAATTCCGGAATCGGCCAGTTTTTCTTTGTGCGAACGTGTGCTGGGTTAGAAGGCAAGAACGATGTTTATTTGAGGTTTTTCGGACAGTATTTGGAGGGATTCCCCATCCGCACCATCGACTTCGACGATCCCGCCGACAGGGCCGGCCATGACCGGATGGTGGCGCTTGTCGACCAGATGCTTACCCTGCACAAGGAACTCCCGGCGGCGACGACCGATCACGAGCAGACCCTGATCCGGCGCCGGATCGACGCCACCGACCGGCAGATCGACGCGCTGGTGTACGAACTCTACGGCCTCACCCCCGAAGAGATTGCCGTCGTCGAAGAGTCCGTCCGCTGAAGAAGGGGGAAAGGCCACCTCTCAACAATTGACAAAACCGAAAAGCGTTGTACCTTAACACCTGATTTCAAAAGAAAGAGGGCCTCATGGAAAAACATCATAAATTTTCGATCTGGTATGTTCTGCTGGGGATGTGGGTGGTACTCATCATCCACAACTATATCG
>CAZGVZ010000396.1:0-2992 GCA_964529145.1 uncultured Fibrobacteraceae bacterium
AGTTCACCGAACTTCCGGAGGACATCAAGCATCAGATCAGAAACTCCATGGTAACGGTGGATCAATCGGATTTGCACCTGCTGCTCGAGGCCGCCTCCCGGGCACTGAGCCGATCCACGAATCAGCTCGGCGTCATTCTGGCGCCCAGGCTCGGCAATGGTATCCTGCGGCAATTATATATATTTAATATCGGTGAAAAAAGGTTCGTACTGAATATCGCGCTCGATTTCGGATTTGTAAAGACAATGCTGCTGGAATTCGAGACCGCGGTCTCCCACGAACGGCTTGAATGCGCCTGTCGCATACTCACGGCAAAATTTTCCGGCAAGACACTCATTGAAATGTGCACCGCGGATGAAGGCGCGTACGACGATGTCGAGGACCTCGATCTCGGCGTGGTACGGCTCATCGTGCCTTCGATCAGGAGAATGGTCTCCGTTGACACAGGGAACGATGTGTTTACCGAAGGTAAAACGAACGTTCTACTTCAGCCGGAGTTCTTCGACCGTCGGAGGGTGGGGGCGATCATCGAGATTTTCGAGGAAAAAAATCTGTTGATGCACCTTTTCGAAACGGAAGGGGACGAGGGTCAGGTGCTGGTGACGATAGGCGGGGAGAACAGCGAAGGACAGCTCACCTCGTTCAGTGTCATCAAGACCAAATATCACATAGGCAACATGGTGGGGAGTCTGGGAGTCATCGGTCCGAAACGGATGCCTTATCCGCTGCTCATTTCGGCGGTAAAGTACACGGCCGGCGTTCTGGGAGAACTCTCGTCATGACCGGGGGGACTCTTCTCCGGTTCCAATGACGGAGAAAAAGATGAAATTACCATTGAATCACTGAGGTACGGAAGGAGTATCGGTAAATATGTCGAAAAAGGAGAAGCATACATCGCAGCTTCGGGATGGCGAGTCCGCGGGAGCGGAGGAAGTCGAGTCCCTGGAGAATGCCCCGGAGGAACCGTCCGGCGACGCTTCGGCCGCAACCGGGGAATTCACGCAGTCCGGTAAGGGCGAAAAGGCGGAACCGCAGGAGAACCATGAAAAGGGACCAGAGGAAATTATTGCCGAACTCAAGGAACAACTTTCGGCATCCGGAGATCGCTATCTTCGTCTAATGGCCGAATTCGACAACTTCAAGAAGCGAACGAGCCGCGAGTACGCGCGCATGGTGGAATCGGCAAACGAGAAACTCATGGTCGAGATGATTGATATACGAGAAACATTCGAGCGCGCTATGAAGCATGCCGAATCCTGCACAGATTACGGACAGCTGCTCGAAGGATTCAAGCTCATTTTCACGAAATTCGACGGAGTGCTGAGCGGCAACGGGCTTTCGAGCTTCGCCGCCCCGGGCGACCAGTTCGATCCCCAGCTTCACGACGCGCTCATGAAACTGCCCAATCAGGAGATCCCCGAAGACCATATCGCCGAAATCTATGAAAAGGGATACCGGCTCAGGGACCGGGTGATCAAGCACGCGCGGGTCATCGTGTCCGCCGGTACACCGGATGCTGATGACGGAGAGGACGGGGAGAAACATGAACCACACTGATTCATGCCCGGTGTACGCGCATGGCAGTCACGACGGAACGAGATGAACCTATGGCAAAAACCGATTTCTACGAAGTGCTCGGCGTCGATAAAAACGCCAGTGAAGACGAAATAAAAAAGGCGTACAGGAAACTCGCCGTAAAATATCATCCCGATAAGAATCCGGGTGACAAGACGGCCGAAGAGAAGTTCCGCGAGGCTACCGAAGCGTACGAAGTTCTAAAAGACCCGAAAAAACGGGCACAATACGATCAGTTCGGTCATGCCGCATTCGAGCAGGGCGGCGGAATGGGAGGTTTCGGCGGGGGCTTCGGTGGAGGATTCGATCTCTCCGACGCGCTTCGTGCCTTTATGAACGATTTCGGCGGAGAATCCATATTTTCGGATCTCTTCGGATTCGGCGGCGGAAGGCGAGGGGCCAGGGGAGGACGCGGGGGAATGCGCGGCAGCGATCTGCAGATCAGACTGCCGCTGACGCTGGAGGAAATTGCCGAGGGTACGAAAAAGACACTAAAGGTACGCCGGAAAGATCGTTGTTCCACCTGCGGCGGCAGCGGGTCGAAGAGCGGGAAAAGAAACACTTGTCCTAAATGTAACGGCAGCGGACGGATTCGTCAGGTGGCCAACTCCTTTTTCGGACAAATGATTCAGGAGAGCGTCTGCCCGGCCTGTCATGGCGAGGGGAGTGTGGTCGCGGACCCGTGTCCTTCGTGCGGCGGTTCCGGTCTTCAGCAGACCGAGACTACCATTTCCGTCGATATTCCTGCGGGAGTTTCCGAGGGTAATTACATTAATGTGTCGGAAAAAGGGGATTGCGGACCGTATGGCGGTCCTTGCGGCGATTTGATCGTCATCATACAGGAAAAGGAACACCCGGTTTTCCAGCGGCACGGAATCGATCTTTCCTGTGAGGTGGACATCACCTTCTCGGATGCGGCGCTCGGGACTCAGAAGTTGATCGATACTATTGACGGAAAGGTCAATCTCAGGATTCCCGGAGGGACGCAATCTGAAAAAATATTCAGGTTGAAGGGGAAAGGAGTGCCGGCCCTGCACCGAAGGGAAAGGGGCGACCTGCTGGTCCGTATTCATGTGAAGACGCCTGAAAAGTTGTCCCGTGCCGCGAAGGAGCTCTTCGAGAAACTGGCTGAAACCGAAAAATGAGCCGTTTACCTCACTGCACTTCGACCTTGTCGAGCAGTTGACGGATCCGTTGCGTATGAAGCACTACCATTGGAACGTCATTGGGCTGATGACTGATCGCGTCGGCATGTTCCCTGAGATCGGTGCAGAGTGAACGGAAAAAATCGGTGACCGCGTTGCACTGGAGCGTGAGGTCCTTCATCGTGCTTTCTTCCCGGAACGCAAGCGTGGTGTTGAGTTTTCCGCTTTTCAGTCGTGTCGCCCATTTTTCGATTTTGTAGAGAGGTACGGCA
>CAZGVZ010000396.1:3003-4578 GCA_964529145.1 uncultured Fibrobacteraceae bacterium
GAACGCAAGAACCACCGCGATAATTTCCACCGCGATGATCGGGGGGAGAATGATGCCGAGAATGCTGGTGAGTTCAAGGTCCAGCATGACATCGTTGCTCATGTAATAGAAACTGCCCTGTTGCGATTTGGAATTATAGATGAATGCCAGCAAACCCGTGGTAATAAGTCCGCTCACGATAACTGTCAGCAAAATACCGCCGATTATTCTCAGTTGAATCGATTTTTTAATGAAAAAGTTCTTGAAACGACGACGCGACTGTTTTTCCTGCATGGGAGAGGACTCCTTTGGATTTTCAGGGAAATTCATTTTTTCTTCCATAGTCGGAATCAAGCGAAATCATTTCAATCCGGAGAATCCGGGTTGGAAACTGAAATTCGAGCGACAGATATACGAAAATAGAACGTTTTCCTTTTCGGGGCAACTCTACAATGTACTATCCTTTTCGGGCGAATGATAAATTATACCCTAATCGGTGATTGATGCCATAATCTTCGACGAAAGCTGAAACCAACATGATCATGGATTTCGAAAAGAACGAAAGCATTGCAGTACTTGATTTCGGCGGTCAGTACGCGCATCTTATCGCCAACAGGATACGGCGACTCGGGGTGTACTCGGAAATCGTGCCTAACACGGTTCGGGCTGAGGATCTGAAAAGTATTCGGGGGATCGTGTTTTCAGGATCGCCGTTCAGCTGTCTGGATCCGGATTGCCCTCGTTTCGATCCGGCGCTTCTGGAACTCGGTCTTCCGGTTCTTGGGCTATGTTACGGACATCAACTGCTTATGCAGTACCTTGGCGGAAGGGTCGGAAAGGGTGAGATCCGTGGCGAGTACGGGCGTGCATTCATGAAATGCGTACTCCCTCCATCCTCGCTTTTCGAGGGTCTTGAGGAAACCGAACCGGTCTGGATGAGCCACGGAGACATGGTCACCGGCCTGCCCGAGGGATTTACAGTGATCGGCTCGACTTCCGATTGCCGTTTGACCGCGGTCGGTAACGAGGCAAGAAAAATCTACGGACTCCAATTTCATCCTGAAGTCACCGATACGCCCTGCGGTATGAAGATTCTCGATAATTTTTGTACGATATGCGGGTGCGGGAGGACATGGTGCAGCACGACATTTCTCGAACAGGCGAGCCGGGCGGTGAGAGCGGCGTGCGGTTCACGAAACGTTTTTCTTCTTGTTTCGGGCGGCGTGGATTCGACCGTCGCCTTTACACTTCTAAACCGCATTCTTGGCCCTGAACGTGTGCTCGGACTGCATATCGACAATGGGCTGATGCGGTACGGGGAATCGAACGCCGTTCTTGAATACCTTCGGGGCCACGGGTTCGACAACCTCAAGGTCGTCGATGCTTCGTCCGGTTTTCTCGAGGCTCTCGCAGGAGTCTCGGACCCGGAAAAAAAACGCTCGATCATCGGCGAAATGTTTCTTACTGTCAAGGAACAGGCCCTGGCGGATCTGGGGCTCGATCCCGCGAAATGGATTCTCGCCCAGGGAACCATCTACCCCGATACAATCGAAAGCGCCGGGACCGAGCATGCCGACCGCATAAAAACACATCACA
>CAZGVZ010000397.1:0-4564 GCA_964529145.1 uncultured Fibrobacteraceae bacterium
ATGACCGGCTTGTTCGAATGTGTTGATGACCAGACTGTTGTTGATGCTTTGCTGAATACAGCCTGTGACCGGCTAAGAAGAAAAGGGTATAAAAAGGTTGTTGGCCCCATCAACTTCTCTATATGGCACGACTACCGTTTTATGACAAAAGGTTTTGGGAGTTATATTCTGATGGGTGAACCACGAAACCCCGAATATTACCCGAACCAATGGCAGCAGTTTGGTTTTGCACCCGAAGCCCATTGGACAACATATCTTTATGATAAATCCTCAATCACACCCATCCCCGGCTATCTGAACGACCACGAAGAGCGCTTCAACAGGATCGGTTACCAGACAATTTCTATGAAAGGGATACCGGATAAAATCATTATGAAGGAGACTTTCCGGCTTATGATGCCTTCATACCGGACATTCCCTTATTTCTATCGTGGATGGAAGCGAAGCGCGGACCAGCTTGAGGGTTTCCCTGACCGCGAACTGTACATCCACGGGCTGAGGATCGTGCGGAGACTTGCGGCTGAAGACGAGGATATGCTTGACAAGCTCTTTCGCCCTCATTCCCGCATCGATGATTCCCTGGATATCGGCGTCGATGGTACCGTTCCGGTCGAGCTTTTGCCGGGCAATTTCCGCGTAGCCGATGATTGCCGCGAGAATGTTGTTGAAATCGTGCGCGATGCCGCCCGCGAGCGTTCCGATCGATTCCATTTTCTGGCTCTGGCGCAGGCTCTCCTCCAGTTGACGATTCTCCTCCAGCGCTTTTTTCTGGAGAGTGATGTCCCGGCTGATCCCCTCCGTGCCTTCGAACGTACCGCCAGGATCCCGGAGAGCCTTTGCGTTTGTAGAAATCCAGACGGATGTTCCGTCTTTCCGCAAGATCTCCGTTTCGATGTTGCGGAGCGTTCCCTCCGCTTTCAACCGTTCCATCAATGAATTACCTAGAGCGGGGGTTCTGACGAGGTCGGCAATATGCTTCCCGATAAGTTCTTCGGGCCTGTAGCCCGACATGGTCTCCACCGACGGAGAAACGATTTCGAACCTGCCTTCACGGTCGGTGCGGAAGCTCACGTCGATCATACTTTCGTATAATTCGCGGTATTTTCGCTCGGAATTCAAAAGAGCCCTTGCCGCCCCAAGCCGGTGCTCTTCCAGAAATAGCAGCAATCCTACAAGAAAAACGCCGAGAAATATCGCGCTGCCGTAGGGAAGAGCCATTGACTTAAGCAGATTCCAGCCCGCGACGATGTTGTCTATGGGGAGAAAGCCGGGGAGGATGAAAACCGTGGCCGCCGCTGCTGCTGCGGCAGCCTTCGGGATCGTATCGATCTTTTTACGCATTTTGTACAGCGCCGTTCCGCAGAGTGCCGCAAGGCCGAGGCCTACACATCCTCCGAGTACTCCTCCTCCGCCGAGGTACACCCTGTAGGATCCCGCCATCAGGGCGCTCAGGAGGGCGGAAAGAGGCCCCCCGAAGGCACCGCTGAGTATCACGACCGCGTTTCGCTGGTCGACGATGACACCCTGGTACACCGGGATCTTCACGTTCATGCACCCGATCGCGGACAATCCGAAGGCGAGCCCCATCACTATTTGACGCAGGGAATGATGCCGCTTCTCGAGGAATCCGTTCAGGGCTCCGTATACGGCGACGAGCACGATGAATATCGCCAGATTGTTGAAAAGGCCTATGAACAGTGCGGTTCCTGTGATCACTGCCGCATCCTTGTCGAAAATCGTAGTGCTTGATGGACAGGCATGCCGCAAAGTTGCGCGGAACGCGGAATCCGCGATGCATGTCCATGCCTGGAAGTAAACCGGAAGCGACGGTTATCCGGTTGATATCTCAGATAGTGAATAATACGTCCGTTATAGGTTTCAAGTCAAAGGGTTTGAACCGGTCGGCCGATGGCGCGGGCAGTCCGGCTATCTGCGGTATCTGGAAATCCATCGTTCCACCGAGCCCCGCCGGGACCTGCATTCACTCGCACGCGATGAAGCGCAGAACACGCGAAGAAGAATGATTCCCGCAATGAATCCTCCGATATGCGCCCAGAACGCCACACCGCCCGTACTGCTCCCGAGCGAACCGAAACCGCTTAGAAACTGCAGAAGGAACCAGTATCCGAGCATGAGGAAGGCCGGTACCACGATTCGCGTGGCGAAGAATCCGAAGAACACCAGCATATGGACCGGAGCTTTCGGATAGAGGACCGCATAGGCGCCCATCACTCCGCCGATCGCGCCGGATGCTCCCACCATCGGTACTGGACTGGAAGGATTGGATATGATCTGGGCGGCTTCCGCGGCTACTCCGCAGAGAAGGTAGAACAGGATGAACTTGAGAGGCCCGAGCGCATCCTCCACGTTATCGCCGAAGATGGCGAGAAACCACATGTTTCCGATCAGATGGAGCCATCCGCCGTGCATGAACATGGAGGTGAGGAGCGAAATCCAGTTGGCGTCCGGTTCCACGATATAGGCATACCCCCCGCCCAGCGGGAAACTGGCACCGGGTTCGAGAGTCCCGAGCAGTTCGCCCGGAATCAGGCCGAACTCCGCGATCGACCTGATCAGCCCGGGGTGAAATCCGAGCCCCTGAACGAAAATCCAGGACCCCACGTTCAGGGCTATGATCGCGAAGGTCGCGATAGAGGTGTGGAGAGTCGGGTTCTCGTCACGCAGTGGAATCATGTGTTCTTGCCTTCCGGAGAGTGAATTCAGGTATTAATAAAATAGATGATTGCCCGTCTTTCTGAAACCCGGGTGCCGGCGACTCGGCGACTCCCGGTGACTCTTCTTTCCACCATGCGCATTAAATGGAGATCTCGAGCACCCTGATAACCGGAAACTTCACTGTCTCCGGACCATTTCCTATATTTCGATAATGCGGAAACAGCCGTTTGCACCTTCTACACGAACCCGCCGTCCTGAAACATCGATGGAAATTCGTGAATTCCTTCTTCGCCACCTCGTACCTGAAGCTCTCGGATCATTCGGCGAAAGAGACCGCGCCTATCTGGAACGTATAGCCGACGACTGGCTCGACGATACCGCCGGAACCAACGCTTCGCGTTACCGGATCGGGAGAATTCGATCCCATCTTCCATGCGCTCTCCGGATTCTTGACCTGGGCGCCGGATGCGGTACGTTCGTTCATCGGGCACTGGCCGACGGACTCGACGCGTTCGGCCTCGAACCCGAACCATGGAAACTGGAGGTGGCGCGAAGGAAAGCGCTCCAGGATGGTGACGAACCTGCCTGGTCACGCCGGATGATCGCCGGTTTCGGCGAATTCCTCCCCTTCGCGGATGACTCGTTCGACTGCGTCACCTCCTATCAGACTCTCGAACACGTGCGGGATCTCGCCGCATGCTGTGCCGAGATGTTCCGGGTGACCAGACCGGGCGGCGGCATCTACATCCGTTGTCCCGATTATGCGATCTCCACCTTCGAGGGCCATTATCGTCTGCCCTGGCTCCCGGGTCTCTGGGGAAAACCTGCCGAGCGGTATCTGGCTTTCTGCAGACGGCCCGCAAGGGGGCTGGGCACCCTGCTGCCCGTAAGCGCCCGTCTCCTGCGCCGGATTTTCGCGGAGCTGGGTGAAAAGTCCGGAGCCTCCCTGCGGGTCGTCGACGTCAATAGCCGGCGGATACGCGAGCTGCTTCGTATCCCCTCCGGGGTTCCGTCGTTTCCATTGACCGGGGCGGCGACCGTGGTACGATTCATGCGGTTGCTTTTCAGGGGCGATTACCCCGCGCACCTTTTCGTGCATGTCGAGGGAAAGTGACGTCTTCCGATGGAAGGTGGACAACACTCCGGTTTGCCCGGGCTTAAGCGCGCCTGTCCGGGGAGCGATCTCTCATTGACCGTTCGATCGCCTGTAAGTTATAATGAAACCGGAAAATCTCCTGATGTTTCGCGTCCGGCCGGAAGCAGAGATCACGGCCTGCGGAACGCGGTGTAAACGATAACGACGGGCGAACGGCTCGCTCGATTCACGGACCACGGCAATGAGGCACTACTTTTCACGAATATGGCTTGCGGCGGCAGGGATGGCCGCCTCCTGGATCGGGTGCGCGGCTCCAACCAGACTGGCGGGCAATGAAGCCCTGCTCCCCGAAATCGATGTCATCCAGGTCAAGGAGCACTCCGACGAAGCCCTCAAACTCTCCCAGGAAGCGAAGCTCGACGTAGAGATAGTCACCACCAAATTGACGGAAACCAACAACCGGCTCATACTGCTCTCGGAAGAGGTTTCGAGCGTCTCCATCGCGAAGATCGAGGAACTTGAAAACCGGTTGTCGCTTCTGGTCGAGGCGTACAAGGATTTGCAGGCGAGAGTGACGGCTCTGGAAGCCGTGCCGGTCCGCACGCCGGCCAGAAAGAAGGAAACCGTCGCGACCTTCTCGCCCGCATCTGCGGCGCCGCTTCTCGGGTCGACCGAATACGACCTGTACCAGAGCGCGCTTCGCACGTTCAACAGCCGGATCTATGAAAAGGCGGTCTCCATTTTCGGAGATCTGCTCACGCAGTATCCGCAGGGAGAATATGCCGATAACGC
>CAZGVZ010000398.1:0-3328 GCA_964529145.1 uncultured Fibrobacteraceae bacterium
TGCCGATGACAGGGTAACAAACACAGAGGCAAGAAGACATGCCGGCACGAACCTTTTCAAAGAAACCTCCTCATGAATGTTGAATGACCCCCGTACTGCTGCAAACAGTATGCCACGACAAAGTGCGAAAAATAATCCTATTTAAATGATTTTTTGCTCCGCTATGTGTAAAATTATTTTACAGTAGTACAAAAAATTTTACACTTTTCCGGGTGAATTACAGCTGCCTGTTCTCCTTCGCAGCCCTTTTTAGTTTATCATTGGCGAAAATGGCGACTTCGACGCGACGGTTGAGCGAGCGGCCGTCGAGGGTTCCGTTGTCGGCCACCGGCTGGGCTTCTCCGTAGCCGTCTGTTGCGATCCTGCCGCCCGATACGCCACTGGACCTCAGCTCCCTCGACACCGATGATGCCCTGTCCTCGGAGAGAGACTGGTTGTACCGGTCGGACCCGGTGGAGTCTGTATGTCCCTCGATCAGGATTTCGGTGTCCTTGTACTTATTGAGCACCTCGGCGAGCTGACTGATGTTGCTCTTAGCCGCCGGTTTGAGCTGATACGAATTCACGTCGAACAGAATGCCCGAATTGAAGGTTATCTTGATCCCCTCGCCCACGCGCTCGACTTTGGCGTCCCGTATGTCGCGACGAATCTCCGCGGCCTGTTTATCCATATAAGCGCCGATCGCCGCTCCCGCAGCTCCGCCTATCGTCGCGCCGATGATCGCACCGGCGGCGGTGTTGCCCGCATGCTTCCCGATGATTCCTCCGATCGTTCCCCCGGTTCCCGCGCCTATGGCGCCTCCTACGAGCGTCCGCCAGTGCGTGCAGTCGAACAGGGTTATCGAACAGAGCGTGACGACCAAAGCGATCTTTTTCATAGGCATTCCCCCTGATGGTGGTGTTTGATATTTCCGGAATCTCTGAAGTAACAGTATACCTCTATTTCATACCATAAAAAAATATAATCATTGCGACGGGGCCGGGATATATCGATGAGGGTTTGTACTCCAGAAGAGGAGACAGAATCCGGGAGCATCAAAAAAATGTTCATATTTCATTTCCATTGCGTTATATATACAATAGAATAGGGATCGCCTGTTTCGGGGCCGAAGTCCGGCGTGATGCTTGTCTTCCGGAATTCCTGATTGAAAAAGGCGTCTTAATCGTTCCGTTTTATCATAATTCTTCAGGAATATGCCCCCAATCCGGCTTCCGGCCTCTGTTTTAAGGTATATTGATAAACAGGTGTTTTTCCGCCTGTGAAAATTCAAGAGGATCAGCAAATGAAAATCATCACTCCCATCATGTCCTTTCTCCTATGTTCGATTACGGAAGGCACCGATATCAATATCGTCGGTACGGTCGTGAACAATCACACATTGCCTCTGGAAGGTGTAGCGGTTTCTTTGCTGGAAAGGGAAGTCTCGGACACCACCGATGCCGAGGGCCATTTCAGCATCTCCACGGTGACCGTGACTGGAAAAAATTGTTCACCCTCGAATTCCATCGATGCCCGACACTCCCCTTTTTCCCTGTTCGATTTACAGGGACGGGCACTTTACACATTACATCCGAAAAATGACATGCACTCGTCCGGCACACCTCGCGTACAGCGTAAACAATTTTCCCCCGGTGTGTACCTCGTTACCTGTGGAACCGTTTCTCATTGCCCGGTCCAGACATTTCTCAATACCGGCGGACCGGCGGTACCTGAAAGGCACCTGAAAGCCGGAATTTCGGCACTGCTTTCAAAGAAAAAAGGCTCTGCTCCATGTGATACACTTCTCTTTCGGAAAACGGGGTATCTTCCCAAGAAAATCGGATTACCCAACTGTGTCGATACGCTCGATGCAGTGGCGCTCGATTCGGCTCCCGCCGAGTCCTTTCCAATCAGAAAACCATCCGGTTCAACAAAATACGTTGAGATCGAACCCGGAGTCCTCTTTGCGAATAGGACGGTCTGGGATATCGATTATGTGTGCGACTGCAAAAGGACATCTCTGGGGGCCGAAATCTACATTCAGATCTCACCGACGGAAAAGGATACGTTCTATTCCCCCGCCTGGTCCCCGGATCATTACAGGGTCACCGGTGCGTGGATCTTGAAGGAAGGAAACCTGGAACCCCTTGACACTGCCGGATACGATCCTGGCGGAAACCACAATACCGAAACCCTCTGGTTCGGGCATCACGGAGTTTATTACACCACCGGATACTCATCGATCGGCAGCGGCGCGCGCCGATGCAGCAATCCCGATTGCCTCGAACGATATTCGGGGCTACCCTTCTCTTCGATCGAATCTCACGGCTGTGTTCGTGCAGTCTGCACCGACAGGCCGGAATCTCCGATAAGCTGCGTAAGGGTGAATACCGATGGAACCGTACCGCCGTTTTTCGATCTTTATGAAAACGGAACACTCCCCTGCAGTGGAGACGGATTGTGTGGTGAGTGAGGCGACCCCATGTCCGGAACCATCCTGCATTTTTCATCGTTTGTACACAGGTGGCGAAAAATCCTCGTCCAACTGATCTGCTATGCCGCTCTATTATTTTTATACTGCAACCTTCCCGGGAACCCGGCCGGGAAGGATAACCTGAAAGCGGTCAGGTTCGCCGTCTCAGGCATTGACGGCCAGATTACCGGTCCGGTTGTCATTGTCGTAGATCGCGGCTCGGGGCACGAGATCATCACCACTGCTTCCAATGACGAGGAATCTGAATCCCGGGCGGGTGCCCGGTGGACAAATGGATGTTTATCGCTGGAATATTCCGCTGAAACCGACTCCATGGCGCTTACAGTCAAATCTCCGGGGTACCGTACATCCGGCTATCGCCTGAACGGTCTCGCTCTTTATCCCTTCGACACGACAATTTACCTCTCTCTACCTGCGATTCCGCCATTCACACGCACCGAGGATTACTGCACGGGTTTTGGCATCTCCGATGGTTTTATGCTTTTCCGTGACTTCGCCGTGCGGGACCGGAATGAAATGGGTCCTGTGCACTCCCTGAAATTCTACATCAGATGGGTTGACGCGGATACACAGATGTACTTTCAAAACACCCTGAAACACCGGTTACATTACGATTTCGCGAAACAGGTTACAGGTTATGCCGGTTCAAGGGAGGAGTTCGAGCGGACGATCTACTCAGGATCCGACCGCCCCGGAGCGGCAGGCACGGTCATTCTATACGATAGCCTGAACCTGTCGGATCCCGACGTTCGCAGCTCTCCTTTTACTCTGGAATTTTTTCCCGGAGACGACATCACCCCTCATCAGGTACATGTCGCATACCGACTGATCGAGGAGCGCATGCCGTTTCTGCCG
>CAZGVZ010000398.1:3338-4555 GCA_964529145.1 uncultured Fibrobacteraceae bacterium
TCAAGGGAACCACTCACCGCCTTCATTACGTGCCTTCGTCCGCCTCACAATCATCCGAAATTCACCTGCAGAGGAGATTGTTCGACGCGACCGGATCGCTCTGGATGGACCGCGAAGAACTCTATGCCGGTGTGACGATACAGCTGCTCAATGCCGGCACGGCATTCGGAACCCTGCGCGGATGCGCGGCGGATGAACTTGACAAACTACCCCTCTCCTTCCGGGACATTCTTGTTCTCTCCAGTCTTCCGAACGATCTTCCCCTTGTCGGAGGCACCATCACCGAAGAGCTCCAGACACCTCTCGCTCATGTCAACATAGCCGCCCGGAACCGAGGTACTCCAAATATGGCTCTGCCCGGAGCGTCGGAGCATCCTGCGGTAAGCCCTTACCTTGGGAAACTGGTCAGGTTCGAAGTCACCGGAGACGGCTTTTCTATCACAGAAGCGACACAGGAGGAGGCGGAACTCTACTGGAGCGGACGCATACCGGAACGACGGCTCGTTCCGGAATACAAGACCGGCCGCGATTCACTCATTCCGTTTTCCGGCCTGTCGTTTTCGGATCATCTTTACGTAGGAACCAAAGCCGCCAATCTCGCGGAACTCCATTCGCTGCTCGGCGACATTTCTCCGGATGGTTTTGCCGTTCCTTTCACGTATTACGAGCGGTTCCTTTCAACTTCCCGTCCCGACCCCGCGCTCTGTAAAGATGCCTGCGAAGACTGCCTCGAGGAGGGAAGAGACAGTTCGTTGTGCCGGATGGTGCACCTCTATCTCGCATCCGTTACGGCTCAATCCCTTCCGCTCTCCTCTGTGATCGATTCGCTCCTCGGAAATTCCGATTTCATCTCGAATACGCTCTTCCGGGAGGCATGCCTGGATGCGCTGCGTTATTTTATCCGTCACATCGACGTCGAATCCTCCTTCGCCGATGAACTGGACAGTTACACCCTTGCGTTATTCGGCCGTAATCCGGTCCGTCTCCGATCGAGCACGAATTGCGAGGACCTTCCGGACTTCAGCGGGGCGGGTCTGTACAATTCCGTTTCAGCCACGCCGGAGAGTGACGAACCCCCGTCCCGGGAAATACGTAAAGTGTGGTCAAGCGTATGGAACTGGACCGCGTTCGAGGAGCGCGCTTACTGGAACATAGACCACAAGGCGGTGAAAATGGGGGTCGCCGTACATCGGGCGTTTCCCGCAGAGACGGTGAAC
>CAZGVZ010000399.1:0-4554 GCA_964529145.1 uncultured Fibrobacteraceae bacterium
TTGTTCGATTTCCGGTCGATTGCACACCACTGGCTCAAAGGTATCGAGGACGGTTTTGTGGCGATCGATAGTTTCGGCTACCGTTCTGATCCTGATAAAGGAACCAGTGTGACGATCGTGTTGAAGGGCAACGGGTGAAGTCGATGCAAAATGTGCTGATCGTCACGACCAGGGAGCACATGGCATGGGAAGTGCTGAAGAAGCGCATCGACTACCTTAATACTTTTCCCGGCAACCGCTCGGAGATGGTTAAGTTCACCAAAGAAGTGGAAGACGCTTGGGCGAAAGCAGGAGAGCTCGAGCTCGAGTTAGATTTGAAATTGATGGAAGTAACAGAGTAAACACCCGGCCCGTACGGGTGGGTGATCCTACGGTTTGTGTGACAGTGGTCGAAAGTGGTCGGCGTACGTTGTGCGTCGGACGAGCGGTGGCCCGCCGCCCCACGAAAACGGGCTTCGCGGTGGTGCAGGTCGCGAGGGGGTCCGCCTTCCTTTCCCCCGGAATCGGGTTCGAGTCCCGATGCCACCCATAAACGGCCGGACGGCCGATCGGAGGATGATGTATGGCGAACGACATAAACAGCGTGGTGCTGGTGGGCAGGATCACACGCGATTGCGAGTTGAAGTACACACAGGGCGGCACCGCGGTCGCCAAGGGTTCGGTGGCGGTCAACCGCTACGGCGGCAAGGACAAGGACGAGGAGGTCAGCTTCATAGACTTCGCGCTGTGGGGCAAGCAGGCCGAGGCGGTGAGCCAGTATCTGCTCAAGGGCCGCCAGGTGTGCATCCAGGGCGAGCTGCGACAGAACAGGTGGGAGCAGGATGGCCAGAAGATGAGCCGCGTCGAGGTCAACGTCTCGTCGCTGCAGCTATTAGGATCTGTCCAACAGTCCGATAGCCCCCAGGTGCCGAGAGTAACGAAAGCTGAACGAATGATTAACGATTTGGTCAGTGCAGGGCGTCCGGTTCCTGTTGCTGCTAGTCCTGAGACCCTGAACTCACCGTCGGCAGGGTTCCCCGGTCCCGAGGAGTTCGATGACGATATTCCTTTCTAGTGGAGGTAATTAATGGAGCATGAGATACGGGCTTGGGATTGGGTCGCGTACTGCGGCGTTCCGTACCGCGTCGTGTGGGTGCAGTGCGGCATGGCGCGCATAGGCGACGGATTCGGGAACGATCGGACCGTTGGCGTAGAGGTGCTCAGATTGATCGATGAGGACGACAAGGATTTATATCCGGAGGAATAGCGAGATGACAAAGGAAGAGATGAAGCTGTACGAATATTACCGGTCCATACCGATCGGCAAGTCGAACGCGGTGAGCAGGGGGCAGCTATGCAGCATGTGGGGTACCAACGACCGCACGGTGCGCCTGATCATAGCGGACATCAGGAGCAACTGCCGCCGCCTCGGCATGGCCTATTACGTACTGAGCGACAGCCACGGCAAGGGGTACTGGAAGAGCGGCGACCATGCGGAGATCCGTGCGTTCAACGCGCAGATGATGAGCCGCATCATGAGCATACTGCCGGCGCTCGAGAACGCGAAGCAGTACATCGGCGACAACACCACGCAGCAGGATCTGTTCGGCGGCGTCTACTAAGGAAAGAATATGGCAAAGAGAAAGACGATACCTCAGTCAATCAGGTTTGAGGTGTTCAAGAGGGATTTATTTACGTGTCAATATTGTGGGCGCAAAGCACCTGAAGTGATTCTTGAGGTCGACCACATCATCCCTGTAGCCAAAGGTGGTGACAACTCGATTGAAAACTTAGTGACGGCATGTCGCGAATGCAATGGTGGCAAAAGCGATAAAAAGCTATCAGAACTTAGTGAAGTGGAGAAATCTAGGCGGCAAATTGAGGAATTGCAAGAGAAAAAGAATATGACCAATATGATCCTGAAATGGAAAAAAGGGCTTAGCGACAACCTAGACTATCAAGTGTCACAAATTGAACGGGTGTTTTTTGAAGAATGTGGTATTGATGGTTATCATTTCAGGGAATCTTATAATAAAAACCTTAAAAAAGCCATACGAGATTATGGGTTTAGCCTAGTGCTTGATGCTGTTTATATAGCGATTGAAGTCTACAAAACTGATACTGAAGAACACAGAGAGTACGCATTATCGAAGGTTATTGGAATAGCTCACAATAAACACATCGATGCAAACGATCCTGAAAGGTCGAGCCTAAACAAAGTTATGCACATTGCTTGCAAATATCTAGCAATAAGACCTAAGGATTTCTACATAATATTTCCGACCAATCTTTATAAATCCGAGCATGAAAAGCTCATTCTAGATGCAATCTTATCATCTAGAAACAAATCTGGATTTACCGAGATTGTTAACCAGATATACTTCGGAGGGAATAATGGCTGAAAGACGAATGTTCGCGATGACGATTATCGACAGTGATGCGTTTCTCGATATGGAACTAAGTGCACAGGCTTTGTATTTTCACCTTTGCATGAGATCTGATGATGACGGGTTCCTTAACAATCCAAAGAAACTTCAACGAGTAATTGGGGCGAGTGAGTCAGATCTTGAGCAGCTCATCGATAAGCGGTTCCTTATCGCATTTCCATCAGGGGTTGTGGTAATCAAGCATTGGTTGATGCACAACCGTATCAAGAAAGACCGATACAAGCCTACTGTCTATACGTCAGAAAAACTCCAACTGTCCATAAAAGAAAATGGGTCATATACAGAAGTTGGTCAATCTGGAGACACTTTGGAGAACAATTGGAACACAAATGGAGACATTTTGGATACAGAACAAGAACATGATGTATCCAGTTTGGAACCTCAGGATAGTATTAGTATTAGGTTAGGTAAGGTTAGTAAAGATAATAATACACTTTCGTCAAAACCCGACAAGAAAAATTACCAATATATCGTCGATGGATTCAATTCGATTTGTATTTCATTGCCAAAAGTGTTGAAGATTACCGACAAACGAAAAACATCTATAAAATCATTGCTTGCTCAGTATTCGGAAGATGAAGTCACCAGTGCATTCATCAAGGCACAGTATAGCGACTTTCTCACCAACCGTGATGGTAATGGTTGGATGTGCAGCTTCGACTGGATCATAAACAAGAACAACTTCGTCAAGGTACTAGAAGGCAACTATGACAACAAGAACAACGGCAAGGATAGTAACAGTCGCTTTGTCGGTCTTACAAGCGGCGACACCACCAAGGAGATGCTCGGATGAAAAGCGTGCAGACACTTTTGGATGGCATGACCCACCAGACGGTCACGTGCCCCGAGCACGGGCCGTACATGGCATTCAGGATGCAGAACGACGACGGCACCTATACGCGTTGGAGCATTTGCCCGCGCTGCCAGGCAATCCGCCCCGGCAAGGAGATGGTCACCTACGACTACGCCGCCGAGGATCGAAAGCGCAGGGCGCGGTTGCTCGAGGAGGCGATGATCCCCGAGGTATACGCCGAGTACGGGTTCGACAACTTCGTCATCGAGAACGAGACGCACCTCGCAGCGATGCAGGCGTGCCACGACCTGGTGGACGGGCACATCGACAAGCTGCTGCTGTACGGTCCCACCGGCGTTGGCAAGACGAAGCTCGCCGTCGGAACCATCAAGGAGGCGATCTCCAAGGACATGGGGGCCAGGTATGTGAGCGAACAGGACCTGCTCACCGAGATCATGCTCGGCGGAAAGACGGAGTTCGGCGGTGACAAGCTGGCGCTCAGGGCGTTCGCATCGGTGCAGCTGCTGGTGATCGACGAGATCGGCAAGCACAAGCTGAGCACGTACGACGCCGACCTGCTGTTCGCCGTCATCGAGGCCAGGCACAGCAGGAAAAAGCCGACCATGTTCGTGGGCAACATCAGCGGCAAGGCGCAGTACGAGGCACATTTCACCGATCCGATGCGCTCTCGCATCAGCGAGCGGGGGAAGAGCTACCGCATCGTGGGTGATGACAAGCGGTTGGCGCAGGCAGTCGTGTAGAGGAGGTTTCGCAGGTGGCACAGAGGCGTGGCGACAGGGTGATAGCGGTGCGTTTCGTGAACGGGGCCGGGCAGAAGGTGTGGGAAAGCAAGGCCGACTGCTGCAGGGCCCTGGGCATCACGATGAAAAAACTGGACAGGTGTCTGGAGCTCGAGGAACCGGTGTGGATCGGAGGCCAGCGGTGGTACCTGGACATGAGATTGGAACCAGAGGTCAAGAAAAAGGAGAAGGAAGATGAAAGGGAAGATTGACAACAATGGTTGGTTGAGGATCGAACGTGGCGGAAAGGAAAAATTACAGGAATGTCCTTTTATGCAAAGAGCATTTCAAGTAAATGACGTCTCCATAGCTCCATGTGGCGACTGGTGCCCGTTGTTTGGAGAGCCAAAGTGGGAGATCGACAACAAAGCAGCAATCATCGAGATTTGCCAAGGAAATAGGTTATATTTCGACGAGTTTACCGACGAGAAGGGTACAGTATGAAATCAATCATCATGGGCGCAGAGAGCGTTAGGGCGATTTTGGATGGGCGAAAGACCATGACAAGACGGGTGGTGAACCCACAGCCGGATTG
>CAZGVZ010000400.1:0-729 GCA_964529145.1 uncultured Fibrobacteraceae bacterium
GGAACATCGCCCGGTTTCAGGATGGCTTCGATGAGTGACGGAATTTCCCTCACGATAAGTTCTCCCCTCCGAGCTTTCGATGAAAGATGGACCGATTTCGTCGCCTTTCCGGACCCGACGTCTACGAGATTAATATCCACCAGTGTCTTTCGTCCATCGTTTCGGATGAAGCCGCCGATGATCGCGTTCGCGCCTATAAGCTTCCCTATCACGGTAAGGCACGGGGCGTCCGAGCAGGCTGCAGCCGACGGATCGAGGCTCAATTGACGGAACAGTTCCGGTATGTACGATCTGTCGAACTGCTTAAAGGCGGTGTCACGCTGCAGTGTGAGACTTATCTTGTCCGATATGATCTTCGCGTCCACGACGGATACACTGCCGTCGCTCGATAGATCGAGTACCGCGAGAAGATCCTTCCCGTAAATGGAATAGGCCATGCAGCAGGAGACGGCTATGAGCTTCATTATGTACCATGTAAAGCGATGACTGATTCCATGCATGGTCGTTCCTCTCTCCTGAAAACTGAAAGGTCGTGAATCCATGGACCCGGTATGGTGGTGTTTGGACTACATCATCTTACGCGTTCCTCGTTCCCGTGCCGGATATTTAAGGAGAGGGGCCGTAGATATGGCCGACTCCCGGACTTGCGCCATCAAAACTTGTCCCGACCGCGGTGGATCATAGGAAACAGGGTTCAAATCATCTGCCGGAATGAACAATTCATTCCGG
>CAZGVZ010000400.1:739-4548 GCA_964529145.1 uncultured Fibrobacteraceae bacterium
TCACGCCTTAACTTTTTGCCGCTGAATTGATCGGAAGGGCTCGGAACCCTGCCGTTTCGTTTCGATTATTTGGCGTAGAACCGCGCACATGCAGTGATGGAGAGTTGAATCAGGCGGTTCATT
The DNA here is from genome assembly GCA_964529145.1 of uncultured Fibrobacteraceae bacterium. GTDB lineage: Bacteria > Fibrobacterota > Chitinivibrionia > Chitinivibrionales > Chitinispirillaceae > JAFGNB01. Next base: position 863 of record CAZGVZ010000400.1, read on the forward strand.
CGAGACGGGTTCATTGGAAGAACATGATTGGCAGCATATTCCCGTCTGTTTACTTAAGCGCTCATTCTAAAGTGCGCGAAAGGAAAATGTATCTGATTAATATACCATTTTTTTTCTTTGAATCCACTTTTTAACTAATCAGTACATAAAAATGTTCAAGATTTTGAAAAAAAAGATCCGGTTGTTATTTTACTGAAACCTAGGATTCACCGTTGGACACATATCGTCGTTGTTTTCTTCGTTAAACCGGACAAACAGCGCTGTAATAATCACGGTGAGGTGTAACGCCACAAAGAAGGCACTTCCACGAGTGATGCATGCGATCCTGCGATCCGAAACTTATGGTTTTGAGGGGAACACCACGAAATGGCCTGCAGAGCGCGGTGTGGGGACGAGAATCATGAACCCGGATAGGTATTGAACCATCACAGACCGCGTACTCAGGCGAATTCCGAAATTCTTGAACTTGAATATAAAACATGAAGATTGCTTCGCTTCCGATTAAAAGAAAAGGTGAACTGTTTTTATTCCTGTCGTCGGTGGTGTTCACCGTGATCACGCTTCTTGTGAAGGTGGCTTCATCGGGTTTTTCGGGGATGTTTGTCGCGACCTGGCGTTTTGTGGTCGGAATCGCCGCGACCTTGATCGTATGTAGATTGTTCGGGATTTCCACAAGGATAGAGAACCGTTCGGAATGGTTTTTCAGAGGCGTTTTCGGCGCGGCAGCGATGGTGGCATTCTATCTTTCAATTCAACTGTCTACCATAAGCAGGGCGGCCCTGCTCTGCAATACATCGCCGGTGTTCGTGGCCTGTTTCGGATTCCTGTTTTTCAGGGAGAGAATCAGACGTTATGATATCGTGAGTCTTCTGCTGTGTCTGCTCGGAGTCGTGTTCATTTTTTACGATCGCGGGGTCTACAGTGTGAAAGGCGACGTGCTTGGATTGCTTTCAGCCGTTTTTTCAGGACTGGCCATTCACTATGTCAAACGGTCATCCATGGTGAACAATGCGCTCATCGTGTATCTGTCCCCGTGTCTTCTGGGACTTCTGTGCATTCCCTTCACTCTTCACGAATATTCCAGGTTCAACGTACGCGCGTTTTATGCGGTGCTTCTGGTAGGAATACTGACGGTTCTGGCTCAGTATTTTATGACAAGGGGATACCGGTGCGTGAACCCAACCAAAGGAAGCGTGCTGAATTACCTGCAGATACCTCTCACACTCGTACTTGGGGCATTTTGCACCCATGATCCCTTTCCGCTGAAATTCATCATCGGTATGATCTGCATTCTCGGGGGATTGGTGATCAACATTCTTGAAATCGCTCCTGTTTCACGGCAGTTTACTGACTGACGTTAGTTCCGGAACTCCGATCCTGACTCATGTGGAACGGAATTTGAAAGATAGTGGCAATTCATGGATCCAATCAGGACAGGTCCCGTACTCTTCAAAGGACTATTCACGTGCTTTCAATTCGATTGATTTTGCACTATTCCTGCTTGTCGTATTCATCCTGTACTGGTTCGTACTCGGACGTACCCTGAAATTGCAGAATCTGCTGATCATTGCTTCGAGCTATTTGTTTTATGGGTACTGGGACTGGAGATTCCTTTCATTGATTTTCGCCAGCTCGCTCGTGGATTTGGCGATATTGCCGAACAGCAAAAAATTCGATCGAATCCGCAGCGGTGAACGTGAGAACCTGACACCCAAAAGCTATGAATGCATTGGAGCACGAAGAACGGCTTTTTTTCCTCGACAAGGAGTAACTGATGAATGCAGAAATACTGTCGGCCAACCGGAGTCTTCATGAGGGTTCCTATTTGCTGTCCGATCTGCAGAGGCTCTATTCTTATAAGCATCAGCTGGAATCGGTGATCGCATGCTCTCCCGGAAATGTCGCGGTAATTGGTGTGGGCGACAGCCTGGTGTACGATATCTTCCGTTCTAGCGGGATAGAGGTGTACGGTATCGATATCGACCAACGCCTTTGTCCGGACATTTGTTGTTCCGTGCTTTCAATACCGTTACAGCGCGGATGCTTCGATGTGACGCTGTGTTGTCAGGTCCTCGAACACGTTCCGTTTGAATCGTTCATTCCCGCGCTTCAAGAAATTCGGAGGATTACCAGGGAGCGACTGGTACTGAGCCTGCCCGATGTCAGGAGATTTTTTTCCTTCCGCATTCGGTTACCGGTTTTACGGCTAGTTCATTTTCAATGCTCTTTACCGCGCCTTAGACACCGGCGGTTTCCTCCGGAGCGAACCGGGAAAATGGGGCATCACTGGGAAATCGGCTACAGAGGATACGATTTTCACACAGTCACTTCCGCCATAAAGTCCGCAGGGTGGAACCTGCTCGAATACTTCAGGGTGTACGATCTGCCATGGCATACTTTTTTTGTTTGTTCCACCGGGGGTAGCATCCGATCCGAATTGGAGAAAGAACGTTTTCCGCCTTCTTCGAATTCGAGCACTGAAGAGCAGGGCGGCAACCCTGAAGGTGCCTTGAGCCCTGTCCCGATTGCCTGGAGTCATTAACGTATCCCATTCACGCACTGAAGTCGTAGTCCGCATGTCAGGATCATTGCCATACTTTACCTGACACCCACGCTTCTTGGACGGATGACGGGTGTGGAGGCACCATACTGGAACGCGCCGCTATCCCACTTGCCGGCAGGGCGAACGATACCCCTGATATCAACAGCTACGTTGTAAGGTATTTTTATCGTGTTCGAGAGATCCATCCCAGCGCCGATCGTAGGTCCCGTACCACTCGTAGGTCCAAAGAGGCTCGATGAAGTATATCCCGCCTCCTGGGCCGCCGCATGACTCATGAGTACATTGTTTTTATAGACCACGGAATCGGAGGCGGTGAATCCCCACGGGTTGGCCTTGTCGTATATGGCAAGATTGTTGAACACCTTGATGACTTTGGGTCTTTGTTGCCCGTTTCGAAGCCCTGTTATCCCACATGATGTGTTGTTCGAGATCTCGACGGTGTTGTTGAATATGTAAAAATAACCGGCAATACCGGTTTCGCTCGAGTCCGTCATATTGTTTGCGGCTATTGCAACGATACCATATGGCGGATTTCCGCCCATGATAAGATTGTTGTAGATGTAAAAAGTGATTGTTTGGCCTGTTCCCGGAGGTGTCCCCCACATGACGGGGAATATGGGAGCGGCGTTCGCCCTGGAATTGATTATCCTGTTGTTAAAGAAATAGCAGGGCCTCGTGCAGGGTGGACTCATCCATTGATCGAGAAAAAAATTGTTGGTATGGTACGCGGGATCGTAGGACGATACCACATCATGTACGTAACAGTCATGGACGAGTTCGCCTCCATGCAGGAAAACGCTGCTCACATTGTATATCGTATCGAACATAGCTTTTTGCGCAGAGCGCAGTGCGACTCCTCCCGAATGGGGAACTGAAACTGTTTCGTTCCCCTCGGCAAGGTATCCGCCATCCGTGTTGTGGATCACGCAATGTTCGACAACGAGATTTTCAGGAAGGCCTCCGGCATCATTGAAATGAATTCCGCCGCGCTGGCCGTCAGTGGTCCATCCGTTTTCTATCCGCCAGTCGTGGATATGACAGTAGGCAATCCTGATATTGCTGCCCCTGCCCGAGGAGTAGATGCACCAGCCGCCTTTTCCGGCTGCTATTTTCAACCTCCTTA
>CAZGVZ010000401.1:0-4176 GCA_964529145.1 uncultured Fibrobacteraceae bacterium
CGAAAAGAAGATCAAGAAATATGTCGAACGGGCAAAGGCAAGGTTTTAATCCCGGGCGACTATCCGGCAACTTACGTTTTACACCGATTCGAAGGACCGGATGATCTGATGCACCGACATTTCCGGTACATGCTGATACTGCTGTCCCTGGTCATCGCATTTTCATCGTGCACCAGTCGAAACGCCTTGCGATTCGAGATGCTTTCCGATGCAACTGCCGGGAACGATTTCCTCAAGGCCGTCGCCTCGATCAGGAAGTCTCCAAAGCTTTACGGAAAGAACAACCTCTTCCTTTACCACATGGATCTGGGAGTGTTGTATCACTACGCGGAGATGCACGACTCCAGCAACAGCCACCTTCTGGCCGCAGAGGAGATCTTCAACGGTCTGTTTGCACGTTCGGTCACCAACGAGGCCGCGGCTCTTATTACAAACGACAATATCCGGCCTTACCGGAGCAAACCATTCGAACTCGTGATGCTTCACCAGTTCTGCGCCACCAATTTTCTGGCGCGGGGTCAATACGAATCCGCGCTCGTCGAAGCGCGGCGCGTCCAGCTTCTGTTCGATGAGTTGAAACGGAAAAACAGGAGCGGAGTGAAATACGACTCGGACGGTATGTTTCATTATTTATCCTCCATTGCCTACGATGCAGCGGGAGAAACGAGCGATGCAATGATATCCCTCTATTCCTCGATCAAAGCGTATCAAGAGGGTACGGTATCGGTTCCCGAAAGACTCAAAAGAGAGGCGGCATGTCTCTTTCACCTCAATGATCGTGACGACGATATCCGCACGCTCGGCCTGGAAGAGTGCGATGCGCACGCTTCCGAAGGTTATGAGAATGACGCCACTGAAATCGTCGTGATAGGATACGCGGGAAGAGGACCGGTTCTGGAAGAGAAATCATGGGCCGGTACATGGATCAAGGACGGCTTGCTGGTAGTCAATCATACCGGACCGGGAGGAGAGCGTGAAACCATGACTCTGCCTGCCCCGGCACTCCCGCCGGAAGAGTTGAAGAAGGCGGAAAAAGGGAAAAAAACCGAATCCGGAACGACATTTCACGTCAAATTCGCTCTTCCTTCACTCAGGAAAATACCTTCCACTACGACCGATTTCGTCGTACGGTGCGACGGGCAGGCTCGCTCCTGTACTTCCGTCGTCATCAACGACCTGGACCTTCAGGCGGAAAAATTCCTCCAAGATACCCGCACCGCGACTCTTGCGAGGACGGTGGCGCGTGTCGTCCTCAGGACCATTGCAGCAAAGAAAGCCAAAGAGGGGATTCAGACAGGCAATCCGGCTGCAAACCTGCTCCTGAACATCGGAACCGACCTGCTTTCCGATCAATTGGAGAAAGCCGATACGAGAGGCTGTTTTCTGCTGCCGAAAACCGTGCACATCGCGCGGATTCCGGTCGCTCCCGGAACGCACAGCCTGGAGGTGACCGCACGCGGCAGGAACGGTGCGGCGGTCTCTTCAAAGATCTTCAGCGACATTTCGTTAGGCGCAAATGAGAAAAGATTTGTATATTATTCGTCCTTCAAGTAAAATTGGTAACACGCTGATGCGGAGTTTTTCACTTTTCATAATCATCAGGAGGTAGTTGTATGAACAAGCTGTGTGCGGTACTGACAGTAGCGCTGGTAGGAGTAGCCATGACAGGTTGCGGATTGACCGATCCTGAAGAGACTTCCACTCCGGAAATCACGCTCGACAACATAAGCGATATCGATGTGGGAACCAATCGGGAAATAATCGGTGAAATCAAGGCGGGAGAAGCCATCACGGCGATCTCCTATGCGATTCTGAACGATGCCGATATGGACGTCTCCAATAAATTCGATATCGACGGCCCTTCTTCGGACGGATCCGACAAGATCGAATTCGATGACGGCAATTTCAAGATCAAACCGGTTTCAGCGACTGCCGGAGATTATAAACTTGAAATCACCGTCACTGCAGGAAGCACCGTATCTGCGACTTTCCCATTCAAGGTCAAGGGAACCGCCGCGGTCACCCTTACCGAAGAGGATGGAATGATCGCAAACATAACGGGACCGGATACCGGATCGTTCGATCTCGTTGAAGGTAAAAGGATTCCGGCCGGCGCCGATGACGACAGCAAGGATCTCGCGGACCTGAGTGTAGCCGGAGAGGGATTTTCAGGATCTCTCGAATCGAAGAACGGCGGCATGTTCGTGTCCGCTACCGCGAGTGATTATGCCAATGCCACGGATGTTTCCGTCAAGGCGCTCGCAGAGAATGCATTGGGCAGCGAGGTCGACGTGTCCTCAGTCGGAACCGTTTTCGCCATGAAGCTCGGCAATGGTCGCGGGTATGCGATAGTTAAAATCACCAGTTACGACGAAGACGCGGGTTCCGGTTCGAATAAAGGTGAGGTCGAGTTTTCCTACAAGTTTACCGAATAATACAGAATCGAACGGGTTTCCTCAGGACGCCGGAAGAAAACCGGCGTTCTTTTTTTCACAGCCACAGGGTACACTGCCGTCCGAAATCTGCTTTTAAAAACGTGCCGGACGCCGCTTCCTGCGGCAAGTCCAGAGAGGCATCTTGCGGTCGATACACGAAGACGACACTTTACGCCCCAGTTCCGTTGCATACATGTATTTTTTTGTTGTTAAACCATGCACTGCGGGTAAGGGAGCGCAACGCCTTTCCACATATTACCCGCACCGCAATAAACACTAATCCCGGAAAAGATCTATGATTTTTTTCACGAATCCGGAGAGCGACGGATCCCTTGCTCCCATCACTAGAATGCAATCTCCGGGGCGCACATTCCGGATGAGCTCCGGGAGGCAATCGTCGCGGTTCGAAGGCGCCCGCACGGTGAATGGAACGTCACCGATGTCGTTCTTGAGATCCGCGGCCGAAATATCTTTTACCGCGGTTCCTCCTGCGTAGTAGATAGGAAGCAGATAGAGTGTGTCACCCTTGTTGAAGATCGTGGAGAATAGCTCGCGGTATTCCTCACGCAGGAAGCGGGTGGGCCCGAATCCGTGTGGTTGATACAGCGCGAAAATCCTTGGTGAAATCGAACGGGCGGATGTGACCGCTGCGCGAATTTTTTCCGGATTATGAGCGAAATCGTCGATTATGACGAATCCCTGCCGCATCTGCGAGATTGAAAAGCGGCGTGCAACCCCTTCGAACGAGGCTGTCGCCCTGCAAAGTTCTGAAAGTTCACACCCGAGAAGACCTGAAACCGCCAGAGCGGCGCAGCAATTCGATAGATTGTGCAGGCCGGGAACAGGAAGACGGCAGGTAGTGCCCTTGAAGGTCAGTTGACCGCCATCCTGACCGTGTGAGAATGAATCGGGCCTGAAACCGGAGGGGCTCTGCAACGAAAAGGTGTGCGTGGTTTCGAGATCCCCGAGCTGAGGATCATCGGCATTACGAAGGGAAATCCGTGATTGCCCCGCGAGGCGTACGAACAGAGTCTTCACCTCTTCCACCGGTTTGTGATCCTTGGAGATGTTGAGGAACACGGCGATTTCAGGCCTGTATTTAACAAGAGATCCATCGCTTTCGTCCGCTTCGACGACCAGAAGATCGGAAGCTCCGAAAAATGCATTGCCGACGAGCGATTCGCGCTCGAGCCTCAGGAGCGAAGCCCCGCTTATGAGCGAAGGGGATTTTCCGCAGAAGGTAAGGAACTCGAATATCATCGCCGTTACCGTGGATTTGCCGCTCGTCCCCGCTATCGCGATGGTTGAACGGCTATCCACTACCGCCGCAAGAACGTCGGACCGGTGCACCACGGGGATTGAAAGGCGCAATGCGGCGGATATGTCGGGGTTGTCCGGTTCGATCGCTGTCGAGACGCATACCGCATCCAATGCCGTCGTCACTCCGGCTCCGTTTTGTTCGTAAAGTCTGCAGCCCGACAGGGACAGCTTTTCGGCGAGACCTGCAGTCGATGTGGAACCAAGCGACCGATCCGACCCGCTCACCCTGAGTCCGCTCCATGCGAGGTATTGGGCCAGGGCGCTCATGCCGCTTCCAAGTATGCCGACCATATGAATGGCGCCTGCCGAAACACCGTTAATCGATAACGACAATGGTTCCCTCCGTCACTGAATCGAACAGATCCACGATATCCCTGTTTCTCATGCAAACGCAGCCGTGGGACATCGGGGTTCCTATCGA
>CAZGVZ010000401.1:4186-4547 GCA_964529145.1 uncultured Fibrobacteraceae bacterium
CCTTTGCGCATATCAGACCACCGAGCAGAAGGCCGAAGCCGCCGCTGCTTTTGTGCGCTGGCTGACCGAGGGTGAACGCAATCTGGCCTTTGTTGCGGAAACGGGATATATGCCCGTGAACAACGATGCCTTTGCCGCGATTGACGCCATCCTCGAGTCCCTCGAGACGTAAAATGCGGGTAAGGATCATGTTTCCGCCGTCATCGCAACCGGGTTCCCAGTTCATTCCAGTGTCGACTCGATCCCTGAAAATTCTTCCCGGAGGGGTGCCGTTTCCGATCTTCTCGGAAATACGGTGTATACCCTGAGGGGTTTGCCGGGATCCTTCCCTGTTGCCGATACCGAAGCGGGAAGTCGATAT
>CAZGVZ010000402.1:0-4546 GCA_964529145.1 uncultured Fibrobacteraceae bacterium
TCGAATCCTGCCTCCATGCGAACCGGCATGTCCCGCGGCTGGCCCCGGGTGAAAACGCTTTCAGGAGCGGTCTTCGCAGAGCTTCAGGTATACACCGTTGGTCCAGCCGAAACCGTCCTGGTTAGGATACTCCCCTCCGCCTCCTTCCTTTGACAGGTCATGGACATTGAACTTTTCCGGCATTCTGTAGGACTCTCCGTAGACTTTTTCGTTCAGACCGCACCACCTGCACCTGATGGTGTCGGCCAACGCGTTCAGCCCGTAATTCGACAGTCCGCTTATCGTTATCCACTGCAAGGGCGCCCAGCCATTGGGAGCATCCCACTGCTGACCGGTCGCATTGGCGGTTGCCGAAACGCCTCCGGGCTGCAGCAGTCGCTTTTCTATCGTCATGGCGGTTTTTGCTGCCTGGTCCTTGTCTGCGAGTCCGAAAAACAGGGGATAGACACCGGCAACCGAAACGACTGTCGTCCTTTCCCCTGTCTTTGCATCGTAATCCATATAGAAGCCATCCGTTTCGCTCCAGCAATATTTACGGAGCGCACTTTTCCTCCGCTCGAATTTGCCTGTGAACAGTTCGGCATCCACGATGTTTCCCGCCAGGCGGCAGGCCTGGGCGATGGTACGTTCCATGTTGCACAAAAGAGAATTGAGGTCTACAGGCACGATGTCCACCGTACGGATGGTATACAGCCGAAACTGATTCCCGCTGTCGTGTACGAGCCAGCGGCTGGAAAAATCCCATCCTGATTCCGCGGCCGCGCGGAGATTGCGATAAATTTCACATTTCCGCATTCTCTCCGGTGCATCCTTCGCCGTCTTCACATCCTCCCTGTAGCTTTCCGAACGGGGCATGTCCTTGTCGTCCCAGTACCTGTTCATGATCTCCCCGCCGGGAAGCCGTACGACCCGTCTGTATCCGTCTCCGGATCCCGCGAGTTTTTCCACTCCATCCATCCAGAACTCGTATTCCCTTTCCATGAGCCGCCTGTGACTTACCAGCACCGACTGCCCTTCGATCTCAGCAAGAAGGGAAACCATCACAGGATAGAATGGCGGCTGTGAGCGGGTCAGGTAATAGGTTCTGTTCCCGTTCGGAATGAATCCGTAGCGCGTGATCATATCCGAAAAATTGCCTATCATATGCCGTATCAACCCGCTTAGACCGTCTTCCTGAAGCCCGAGCATCGTGAAGTAGCTGTCCCAGTAGTAGATTTCCCTGAACCTGCCGCCGGGCACCACATAAGGACGCGAGAGGGGCAGCAGCGTTCCGGATCTCCTTATGTCGGGAGGTCTTTCCAGGATATCCCACAGGCGGGAGATGTGCTTTTTTATGGGTAAAGTATCCGAAAGACAAGGAGAACCCCGGTATTCCGGAATTTCGAACCGCTTCCGGACAAACGCAGCGATCGATACGGCCGATGTATCGCGGATTTTGGCATATTCCTTCACAATGGCTTCCGGAGGCCGCAGCGGAATACAATCGACAAAGGTCTTGCTGTCCGGAAAAATCCCCTTCGACTGCACGTCGTAAAAAAGCCGGCCATAAAGCTCCTCGGGCGGAAGTATGAGGACGGCATTCTCCTCTCCTCCGCGACACCCCGCGAAAAAAAATACGCAACAGGCCACTAGCCCGAAGATCTGCGGTACGATCATCATCGGATTTCTCCTTCGTTCGCCTTTACCTCCCGGATCACTCAGACGGTAAATTCGCGGTGCAAAAAAGTTTCAGTTGTTTTCAGTCGAACACGAAATAGATCATCGTCTCGGCAACGGCCCGCTTTTCCTGGAAGTTATACAGGAGTACCGGGGAGAGTGCGACGATCGTACCGGGAATGGTAAAGATCCCGCCCGCGCCCAGCAGGTAATCATGACCACGGTTGTACGCCTTGACCTCCGCCTCGATATGGGTGGTGATCGCATAGGTCATGTCGGAGTACCAGTAATCGTCCGTCCAACCACCGGAGCCGTATTCATACACGTTGTACCAGCCGTATTTCTTCAGCGTGAGATTCGCCTCCACCGCGCCCCGCCACCAGTCGCGATGGGTATCACGCGAGGCGTCCTGGTAGAATTCGACCCCTCCTGAGATACCGACAAAGAGCCAGTCCGCCACACGATACCTCGGACCGACAAGTGCCTCGGCCCAGTCTTTGTAAACGTTTCCGAAGGCGGTGACGCTCCAGCCGGACTCTCGAAAGGTATAGCTTCCAAGAAGCGCGATGTCGGGATTGCGGTAAAGTTCCTCGGCAAGCTGGTCACCGTCGGTCCTCATCTTGAAAGTATTGCGCGCAAATCCGGCGAATTCGGTGGTCTGGGCTGATGGAAACGAGAGAAGCGCCGAAACCGACAACACCAGCAAAACGGTTGAGGGGTGTTTCACGTGAAGCTCCTTGAATCTGTTGATGAAAGTGTATTCATCGAAAAGTATAATTCGCCGCCGCGGAAGGGGCAACACTCGCCTGTCGATTTCATATTCCCGTAACCGTCCTGCCTCCGACGGTACGATGGAAGGGCAGAAAAACGATCTACCGCGACTGCGTGTGGACGGCATCCCGGGGAGGACATGATACCGGCAAACATACCGGAACGCTCCGCGATTCCTCCGCAGCTCAAAACACGATCGTAGGTAACCCGCACGAAAGAGACCTGGATCACATGTATCACAGATCCGGACAGCCGGCTCTCTTCGGACGATTAAGTCCTGAATCCCTGATTCCGGGTGCCTCGGCGGTTACAACCAAATATATTTTAAAAAGAGAATACCGATGCCGTCACTTGCGCCTCACCGAAAGCGGTAAACATATGATTATGGAACCCCGTAAAAATGTTACGGAACACAGAAAGAACGAAAGCCGGTCGGGAGAGTTCGCTTCACCTCGCGCATCCGCTTTCCGGATTTTCCGGAAAAGTAACCCAAGGGCAGGCCGCGACGCATGATCCCATGTATTCTGACCGGATCCTTGCTGTTGGCCGTAGCTTTCGTCTGCACGCTTCTTGGAGAAGCGTTCCGTTCGATCACGCCAGCGGAAATCAGGCTGTTCAGACCTCATCACCCGCACGTCGCCGGATCACTCGATCGTCTTCGAATGAGAAGGGGAAGCGTCGCGATCATCCTCTCCCTGATTCACTACCCCTCATTGATCGCCGGAACGGCGTGGTGCTGCCGTCACCTTCCCGGAACCGCTCCGGGTACGTACGCCGTTGTTCTATGCCTGTACACGTACCTGTATATCCTGTGCGGAATCGCGATCCCGAAAGCTCTGGGGAATCGCTTCAGGGAGCCTCTCGCGTTCCTTTTCGCTATTTTTTTCGATGCGGTTTCATGGGTATTCCTTCCTCTCACCGCTCTTCCGACGCTTGCAAATCGTCTGCTCGACTCCTCCGGTTCCAGTTCCGCCAGAGTCGTTTCCGAACTGCAAACACTCGCGGACTTTGCGGCAGCCGAAAAAACGATCAGCCGCGAACAGGCATCCCTTATCACGAGAAGCATCGCGATCTCTACCGTGACCGCCGCGGATATCATGGTTGGTCGAAACGAGATGCGCATCCTTTCCGACTCGCTTACCCTCGCGGAGGCGCTCGTCGAAGCGCACCTCCACCATCACACCCGTTTTCCCCTGGCTCACGGCGGGGATATCGATCAGATTATCGGATATGTAAACTTCAAGGACATCGTGGGAGCGCTGCGCGTGAATCCCGCGGATCCCTCGCTCTCGGGTATACGGCGTCCCATTGAATCGGTCCACGCCACCGAGCCTCTCTCGAGTCTGCTGCGGGTGCTGACACGGGGATACCAGCACATAGTGATAGTGAAAAATGACGCGGGAAAAACGCTCGGCATGGCCACGCTCGAGGACCTCATGGAAGCGCTGGTGGGGGACCTGGAAGACGAATACGACAGACCGCCTTCCTTTATCGTTCAGCTTGCCGGTAACCGTTTCTGCGCGGGAGGAGGCGCGACTTTTTCGCAGTTGCGAAACAGGCTCGCACCGCATTTTCCCGACTGGGATCTTACGATCAACGAGTGGATCACCGCCCAGACCTCGGGCGTCATTCCTGATCAGATGAGGATCTCCTACCAGGGACTCACTTTCATTGTACGAAAGATCGCACGCGGCAGGGTCTTCGATGTCATCATCGAACGCGAAAACCACTCTCCAGACGGAAACTGACCGCCTTACGGAATCGCGGAGAGTGTGTCCTGCGCTTCGCGTCCTACGGGAAATCTCTCTTTCCAGATCTCCACCGGCACACCGCGTTTGAGGACCCCGGCATCGTTGGGGACCATACAGCGAACTCTGAAAAAAGGGCCGCCTCCCCCCCGATGGTCCGGTTTTCTTTCATCAGGCAATTCCGATTCCGCACCGATCGAGAAAACGGTTCCCGGGAGAAACCGGCCCGTCAATGTGCCTGCGGAATCCCAGTCGAACCGGACGCGGATCGGCTGCCCCTGGGAAAGGGTCGAAATTGCCGGAGTGTGAGCGAAAAAATCGGCATAGAGGGTATCGAGTGTACCGATTTTCAATATAGGGCTTCCAGTGAC
>CAZGVZ010000403.1:0-4543 GCA_964529145.1 uncultured Fibrobacteraceae bacterium
ACCATTTCCGAATATACGACGATCCTGCTCTTTGGCGGAAGTTCGGCCGCGACCTGCGATTTTGTCCTTCTGAGAATGAACGGGAACACCATCTTTTTCAGGATTTCCATGACCGATCGGTTCATGTCGCGTTCTATCGGTTTTATGAAATCTTTCAGGAACATTTTGAAAGGACCCAGCATTCCGGGATTCAGGAACGAAAAAAGCGCCCAGAGTTCGGCGCAATTGTTTTCGATAGGTGTGCCGCTGAGTGCCAGTCGATAATTCGAATGGAGGGATCTTACCGCGGCACTGGCCTGTGACGAGGGATTCTTTATAGCCTGAGCTTCATCGAGGATAATATAATGGAACCGGTACTCTTTGAGTTTTTCCACATCCCGGACAACGGTTCCATAGGTGGTCAATACGACATCGGTCATGTGCAGAATCGAGCAGTAGGTGGATCGGTTGCTCCCATGATAGATCAGGACATTGAGCGACGGGGCAAAGGAGCGGCATTCACGCTGCCAGTTGAAAAGCAGTGAGTTAGGAACCACGACAAGGGATGGCTGGGACTCGGCGAGTTGCTTCTCTTTCAGAAGCAGCGCCAATGTCTGCACGGTTTTTCCAAGCCCCATGTCGTCGGCAAGGCATCCGCCGAAATGAAATCTCTTTAAAAAATAGAACCAGTCGAATCCAGCCTTCTGGTAAGGCCGGAATCTGGCCGAAAAACCGTCGGGAACGGTTTGAGCCATGATGCCGCTAAATTCACGTATGGCCTCGGTCCGGAGCGCGAAACCATCGTCACAGCAACGTTCGTCCGCCATGGCGTAAAGAGTTTCCGCAAGTCCCACGAGCGACGACCTGATTCTTACGACAGAGGCGCCGGGCTCTTCATCGAGTGTGGAAAACAGCGCTGAGAAAGTGTCGATCCATTTCTGAGGCACTATTCCCGAGCTGCCGTCTGTAAGGAGAATGAATCGGCATTTTTGCCGTACCGCATGCGCGAGGGCCGCCAGTGTCGCGGGTATGCCGTCGATCGAAATCGATATCGTACAGTCAATACAGGAGCCGGCCGTGTCGATGCGGACCGTGAGTTTTGGAGCGGACTTGCGGGCCTGGGTCGATTGAAGCCGCTCCTGTCCATAGATCTCGTAACCCGCAGCCGCCAGTTGAGGCAGTTGCTGCAGAGTCCATATGCGGGGATCATTCTCGGGAGTAAAAACACCGGTTCGAAACTGCTTGAGATCATATGATACAAGTGCGTTTATCATAGAGGCTTCTCTTGCCTTTGACCTGTGTACCCGTAGCACGATGCCCTGATCCGACAAAACTATCCGGCTCAATGCCGGATCCTGCTTGGAAAACTCCACGGATCCGTGATTGTAGGCGAATCTGACTTCAACCAGCAGTATCCCTTCCTGTTCAGAGAGATACAAGCGAAGCACCGGCTTTTCGCCGGGCAGGTCCAGTATATCCACCGGCGCTTCGTCATACGGCTTCCCTGAACACTCCAAGATTGAAAGACTGTTTTCACCGGATCCGGAAACAAATTCTTGAAAATCGAAGCTCTCCTGTTCCCAATCGATTCCCACCTGGATTGCGGAATGTTCGTTCGCGGCCAGCATCGCCGCTACCGCATGCTCGCACGCGCCTGCACGGTTGAAACCGCAGGTGCAGCTGAACCGAAGCTTCCCGCATTCCCGGCTCACGACTATGCGATGCCCGGTGTCTCCCTTGATATCACCGATCACCTCATCGCCTATGGTCGACAATCTGAGAACGCGGTTCTGTTCAAAAAGTTTCCGGCCCTGGTCGATTATCGCTGAAAAGGCGTGATTCCGAATTTCTGCTTCAGTGAAAAAAGGCATGGAACTGGTCTGTCGACAATCTCTGGTTAGGCAAAATCGTCAGATTTATGGTAAAAATAACTACCGTAACACTCAGCAGGAACATCGCTCTTTTCGCAGGTTCTCTTTTACCTTCCAAGGTACGGTGTTATATTTACCTTACATTGTACGCCCGTTCGTTCGAATATCGGTGTATCGTACACGAAATCGATTGAATGGACGGAAGATCGCGCAGTCGCTGCATCCTCTTCGGAGAGTGCAGAGGAAAGTCCGGGCACCGCAGGACAGGATACCCCGCGATGAGTGGGGGGCCCGTAAGGGTACGGAAAGTGCCACAGAGACGAGACCGCTCTGCCGCGAGGCGGCGGGGTGAGAGGTGAAACGGCGAGGTAAGAGCTCACCGCCCCGTAAACATCCGGGGGCAGGTAAACCCTATCCGGTGCAAGACCAAGTAGGAGGAATGTTGCGCAATCCGCAACGGAGTGGTCCGCTTCATATTCCTCGGGTAGGTCGCTCAATGCTCCAAACCTTCAGGTTCGGGGCCAGATAGATGACTGCTACCGCTTCCGCGATGATTCGCGAAGTGACAGACAGAACCCGGCTTACAGATCTTCCGTTCATTCTTTTCATTACTTACCGGTGTGGTAAAGATCTGTGAAAAAACCCTTCCTGGGGTTTAACATGAAAAAATCACCGGCTCTGCCGGTAGGATAATACGGTACTTTGGAATGTATCGCATTCTTCTTGTTTTCCGCGGGTAATGGCCCGCTCCGACCAGGCCTCCGCCTATGGCGGCGGTAGTTGACTTTTTTTCCGGAACCGGTGGAATTTTGCCGATTAATCCCGTACTCCTCTGTGTCACCGTATTGATGACGGTACCGAGCCTTTTTGGAAAAGCGGGCACAGACGGAGCTCCTTCCGTTCTCCACGACACCGTCACCTCCCTGATCATCTCGGGAAACAGGACCACAAAAACCGAAACCATCCAGTATTATTCAGGTATCCGTCTTGGAATGCGGTACGATTCACTGAAACTCGAGGAAGCGCGAAAAAGATTGAAGGCGTCGGGGCTTTTTTACAAAGTCGATCTGTTTGCCCTCCGGGCTTCGGAAGGTTACCGGATCTATATTATCGTGACGGAAAAATTATACTGGCTCCCATATGATCTCGGCGGAGAGCTGTACAGTTATCGATACGGTAAAGCCGACAGGTGGTGGAGACTCCGAGTCGGGCTCGAGAATACCAATTTCAGGGGCAAAGCGGAGGTGCTTCGGACCAGTTTCAGCATCTGGGAATGGCATTCGATCGGAATCGGATGGCTGAAGCCCTTTTATCCATCACCATGGTATTTCGCATTCGGCATAAATGCGGAGCAACTGCCAGACGATGTTTTCCGGATCGACCACAGCATTGTGAAAAGCTCCCTGACCGTGGGGCGGAAACTGCCGTTTCGCTCCAGGGCGGAGCTCAGCGTCATGCCGCTGTACCGGCGCCGGATTCTGTATGACCAATCATTTGCGGTTCACGACACGGAACGGGTCTACGAAGCGTTCACCATGCTTCGATGGCGTACCGATTTCCGCGATAACCAGTACGATCCCGGACAGGGTTGGATGCTATTGTGCGATCTGAGGACCAATTCACTTTACAGTGGAATCGCCCCGGACTATTTCGAGTTCTACAACGACCTTCGGTGGTACAATCCCGGAGTCTTGAAATCGCACCGGATCGCCCTGCGCATGACCTCAACCATCCGCCCCTCGGACGCTGGCTCCACCCATCGCCTGCAACTCGGTGCCGAAGGTTCGGTGCGCGGGTTCGCACGAAGCCAGTTCGGCCGCAGGTTCATCGCGAACAACAGCCTTACCCTCTCGATGGAATACCGTTTCCCGCTCTACGAATTTCCTGAAATGGACCTTTTCCCCCTGAGCCGGATCCATCCGCTCTTCTCGGTGATCTCCTACAGGCTGGATGGCGCGTTCATCATAGACTACGGCAGAGTCGCATCCAAACTTGACCATCTGCTCTCTTTCTCGGAGGGGCTCTGCGAAGAGGGTATGGGAACTGGATTCGGACTCCGTATCGTCACGCCCACTTTTGAACGCAGTGTCTGTTTCGACATCGTCTGGGGAACCGATCCTGACTCCCGCAGAGGATACCTGAAATTTCTTAAAAGACCGATGTGGCATTTTTACCTTGACATGTATTTTTAACGCAGAGATCCCGGGCGCCACGCTCACTATAAAGCAACCGTCATAAAAACGTACATTGGGTATCTTACGGAACCCATGGCCATGCAGCGTGAAAAACGCCCGGCTTCCGCAAGCTCACGGGAAAGTGGACTTCGGACAGATACTATACATTATTCCGCAATACTTGACCCGCACTTTACATGATAAGAAAATCATGTGCTGTCCGCGGAGCCGGCTGCGCCGACAGGTTTCCTTTCTTCCGTCTGGAATCCGAGCCTTTGGAGTTTCCCTGTTGTCTCGCCGGGCAATCCCGTGGTGACGACCGAGTGGCAGCGGAACTCCCTTCTCTTGCGGTAATTCCGCCTGAGCTCGTCGAAATATGCCGGCTGTTTTCCGGATTCGAGCGCGACGATTTTCCTGAAATCACGGTCATCATCCTCGATGGGATAGGCATGGACCAAAGCGGTAAACAGCGGATCGGGTCCTTCTCCGGTTTCGATCACCCCCGATCGCTCCTGCGAA
>CAZGVZ010000404.1:0-2419 GCA_964529145.1 uncultured Fibrobacteraceae bacterium
GTTCTGCTCGCTGCCGCTGCGCATCTCATCGTAAATTAATCGTCCGATTAAGGTTCTATTCGATGAGTGGAAAGGGGAAACTCATGAAATTGCGGGCGAGGGAGCTCAAGGAGAAGATCAGCCGCCCCCTCATGCTCTCCGGCACAACTTCGGGGGATCTCGACATCGATGCGCCTTTTGTCGGCGAATGCCGGGGCATCGATCGGGCCGATACCTTCCAGCCATACGTCATTCCCGAACGCGGCTACCGTGCTCCGGCAAATGGATCGGTGCCGGCCCGGCACGTGTTCCGGCCGGTACGCGCCATGACCCTACATGTCCGGCAACAGCCACACTCCACATGAACGAGAGGAACGGTATATGCCGGTTTCAGTTTCCGGGACAGGTGCGATAAGCGCGCTCGGAATCGGCACGGACGCGATCTTCGATGCCTTGTGCAAAGGCATCGACTGTCTGAAACCTTTTCCGCTTCCGGATCTGCGCAGCGGCGTTCCACCTCTGTGCGCCGCGGTCGAACAGGACCTCGAGCTGCTTGCCGGAAGGGAGGGTCTGTTCAAGACACTTGCGCTCGCTACAATCGCCGCAAAGGAAGCAATGCTTCCTCTGCAATCCACTGACGGCCTTCGGCTGGGAATCGTGGCGGCGACCACGATGGGTGGAATATCGCGGACCGAACGGGTATACCGGCGCTACCGTGAGGACCCTCAGCATCTCGCTTCTCTCGCGATCGAGGCTTCGGTCCATGAACCCGCAGCCCTGGGCGCGGATCTCTGCCGAACATTCGGCGGATGCGGCCTGCATACCGTGTCGACCGGGTGTTCGAGCGGGCTACAGGCGATCGGAACAGGAAAAAGACTGATCGAGCGGGGATTTTATGACGCATGCCTGGTCGTCGGAGCGGACGCGCTCTGCATCACAGCGGTTCGCGGATTCGGAAGCCTGGCGCTGCTCGATCCCGCGGGATGCCGTCCCTTTGACGCGCAAAGAGCGGGCATGAGCCTCGGAGAGGGCGCCGGAGCGCTTCTCCTGCTCTCCCCCGAAGCCTCCGGGCGATACGCCCTTCCCACTCTCGCCACGATCGACGGTTGGGGCGCATCCTCCGATTGCCGTCACCTGACAGTTCCGGATCCTGAAGGCAACGGAATGAGCACGGCGATCAGGGCGGCTCTCGATGAGGCGCGACTCTCGAACAACGACATCGATCTCGTGGTGACCCACGGCATCGGCACACCGGATCACGATTTTGCCGAAATTTCCGCCATGAAAAAAGTATTCCCGGAAGTTCCTCCTTTCTGCTCCTTCAAGCGTTCGCTCGGCCATACCCTCGGTGCTTCGGGCACTCTCGAAGTCGCCCTGGCGATCAAGGCAGGTCGTGGAGGGATCGTTCCGCCCACCGCCGGTTTCTCCGCGGTAGACGAACGGATCGGTCTCGCGCCCGCTAGCCAGGTCCGCGCGCCGATTCGTCACATGCTCAAGAATACCTTGGGTTTCGGTGGCAACAATGCCGCGCTTATCATCTCTACCGCGGACGAATCATGACAAACCGGTTCCTTTCCCTGTGTCGGCATCGCCTTCTTCTGCCGGACGACGAACCCTCGTGGAACGATCTTTTGCCTCAGGGAATGCGCGGCGAAGCACGTGTCTGGCGGCTCGCCTGCGCCGCGGCTCGCGCTGTTGTAGAGGACACGGACAAACGCCCCCGGTCGGTGGTCGTGGGCACCGCACTCGGAGGGCTCGATGAAGCGCGCCTGTTCCTCGACGGAGTATATGACGACGGACTCGGATCTTCCGGAAATTTCATTGCCTCGGTACCTCACGGCATCGCAGGGAAGCTCGCGCTGGAGTTCACGATCGGCGGACCCGGACTCACGGTATGCGACAGTCACAACTCTCTCGCCTCGGCTCTCGTGACCGCCGGTCTCCTCACTCCGGACTGCTATCCGGCCCTTCTCTGTATTATTGACGAACGCATACCTCTCCTCGATACGCTGCGGCCTCACCTCTCGCGCCGCTGCCGCGACTACCTGTCCGAAAAGTGGCATGAAGGCGCCTACGCGGCGATTGTAGAACCGGCGACCGCGGAGTGTGGAAACCGCGTGCGGGCCTTCGGGCCGTGTCCAGCCAACTGGCGCGATCCCGAAACGGTCTGCCGGGAAATGGCGGAAAGGCACATTCCCGGTTTCCACGGCCCGCTGAGATTCGCCGAGAGCCCGACCTCCTTCATGCAACCCGCGATCACGCTCCATGATGCCGTCGAGAGGGGCAGAGGCGACACGGTGATCGGGTCTTATTCCCCGACATCGGAAGCCGCGGCAATCGTGGAACTGCGAAAGACATCCTGACCTTTTCCGGTGATTGTTCCTCTCTCAGGGATTACCTCGGGATTTTTCGTTTCAGGACCTGCGATGGATCACTTCCG
>CAZGVZ010000404.1:2429-4541 GCA_964529145.1 uncultured Fibrobacteraceae bacterium
CAGGGATTGGAACGGACCCTGAACGCGAGAAGCGTGAGATCGTCGCTTCCCGGCGACTCGCCTGTGAACCTCCGCACATCCGCGACTATGTCGCTGACGAGAGTTTCGGGATCCGAGCCACGGTCCGACGAAAGGAGCGCGTTGAGGCGGCCGATCCCGTATGGAGCGTTCACTCTATCGGTAGCCTCGACCAGCCCGTCGGTATACATGAGGTAGCGGTCTCCTGGGGCAAGAGGGATCTCTTTCTCCTCGGTCATTTCCGCGAACCTGTCCGTTTCCTGAAGGAGGCCGAGCGCGACTCCGCTGCAGGGAATGTTCACGGGTTTTCCGCCGGACCGGTCGAGCCTGACGAGCAGCGGATGCCCGCCCCGGGCGTAGCTCATAGACGAGCCGTCTTTGGCTATGACCAGACACAGCGCGGTCACGAAGGACCTCTCGTCGATGTTGAGCGTCATGAACTTGTTGACAGCGCAGAGAAGGCGCCGGGCGGATGTCTCGGTTTCCGCCAGTATGCGGAACGCGCTCCGGATGGTGGTCATGAGCAGCGCCGCGGGAATTCCCTTCCCGCAGACATCCGCGATCACCACGACCCAATCTCCGCGTTCCGTCTTGAAATAATCGAGGTAATCCCCTCCCACTTTATAAGCGGGAAAATAGACGCCCTTGAGGTCGATACGGGGAATGTCGGGAGTGTGCTGAGGCGTGAACCGGGCCTGAATGTTTCGCGCAGCCTCGAGTTCTCCGTCAAGTCTGGCCTTTTCGGCGAGTTTCCTGTAATTGAGGGCGTTGCTCAGGCAAATCGCCGCATGGCCGGCGAGCGTCACGAGCAGCGGCTTTTCGAGCGCTACTGACTCGCGGTGTCCTTCCGTGGTCATGATCTGCAGGAGTGCCGCGACCGCGTTGTCGACCACGAGGGGAATGGCCACATAGCAGCGCAGATCGTCGAGGCCGCGCCAGGAAATGGACCGGAGTCTTTCGTCCGCACTCCTGTCCCAGATGACGACCGGTTCAGGAGAGTTACCGACCGCGATACGGCCCGCCGCCTCCCTGAAACAATCCCGGCTGCGTCCTCCGTTACCGGACAAAGTCGAACAAACGCAGACGAACCCGCTTTCGATACGGAGACAGAGCCCTCCCTGCGCGCCGGGAAACCGGGTCATAAATACATCGAGAATCTGTGGCAGAAGCGCGTCGAGGGAGGTGATCGGTGAGAGCCGGTACACCGACTCGTTCAGAAAGCTGAGTTGCCCGATGTGTGTCGTCAGCAGTTCGTTGGTATTTTTCAGATCCTCGGTCCGCTCCGCCACCCGCTGCTCGAGCACGCTGTTGGCCTCGTGCAATTTTTCTTCGGCCCGTTTTCGCGAGAAGGCGTTCAGTATCACTTCACCGATGATTTTCAGGAGCACCGTGGTGTCCTCCGGCCATTTCTTGTCGTTATTGACCGATTCGATACCGATGATCCCTTCGAGTCTGCCGTATGCCATAAGAGGTACGTATACGAGAGCCGCGACCCCTTTCTCGCGCAACGACCTCCGGAATGCGCCTGCGCCTTCCGGGAGATCGTCGATCTTCCGGGCAACCACGTCCCCACCCTTCTTCATGGCCTCCCGAAGCCACTCTCCCGCTGCAGGTCCCCCGGAGTCAGGTGTTTCCGAATGCACGCCTTCCGCGTGCCACTCGTAACGTTTCTCGAGAGAATCTCCCGTGTCGTCAACCAGAAAGACATATCCGAAATCGGCTCCGGTAAATTCGCCCATGAGGCGCAGCGCATCGTGAACCGCGCCGTCGAAACGGCGCAGGTCGATGTTGATGAACTTGCTCGATAGCGAAGTGATGTGCTCCTCGAACTCGAGCCGGAACTTTAGTGCGTCCTCCATTTCCTTTCTGCCGGTGATGTCGCGCGAGATGCCGAATGTCCCGATGGTATTACCGCTCTCATCGAAAAGCGGCATCTTCGTGGTCGAAACCCAGGTGATCCGGTTGTCGTTCCACGTCTCTTTCTCGATGATGTCGATCTCGGGCACCGCGGTCCTGAGTATCCGCTGTTCGTCGTCGAATGCCTGTTGTGCGTGCTCGGTGGTGAACAGATCGAAATCGGTCTTTCCTACCAGC
>CAZGVZ010000405.1:0-3187 GCA_964529145.1 uncultured Fibrobacteraceae bacterium
CTCGATCATGCTCAAAACGCTCATATCGAATACGTGCGTCAATGATTGCAGGTACTGCCCCTACCGCGAGTCGCTCGATGTGCCCCGGTATACGATCGGTTCCGATGAACTCGCGAACCTGTTCCTGGAATATGTACGCCGGGACAAAGTGATCGGGCTTTTCCTGAGTTCGGGTGTGGTCGGTACGCCCGACCGTACGATGACGTTGCTTACCGATACCGTGGCAATCCTGAGAGAACGCCATCGTTACCGGGGTTACATTCATCTCAAGATCATTCCCGGGGCGTCGGATGCGGCGATCGACGAAGCACTGCGGCTTGCAAGCGCGGTGTCGCTCAATATCGAGACGCCCGGCCCTCACCGTTTCGAAAAACTCTCCTCAAAAAAGGAGTACCTGCGCGATATCATACGCCCGATACAACGGATCAGTG
The DNA here is from genome assembly GCA_964529145.1 of uncultured Fibrobacteraceae bacterium. GTDB lineage: Bacteria > Fibrobacterota > Chitinivibrionia > Chitinivibrionales > Chitinispirillaceae > JAFGNB01. Next base: position 432 of record CAZGVZ010000405.1, read on the forward strand.
CGCTCACCGGGCAAAACGGGCCTTTCTCCCGTGTCCGGCAGACCACGCAGTTCATTGTGGGTGCATCGGACGAAACCGACGCCGAAATTGTCCATTATACGCATAATCTCTACAGGAAACTCAACATGGGGCGTATCTATTTTTCGGCATATCAGCGGGGACTGGGCGATCCGTCGATCCCCGGTGAACGGGTGAACTCCGGAGACGGGGAAACGGCGTTTTTGCGGGAGCACCGGCTCTATCAGGTGGATTTTCTCATGCGACAATACAGGTTCACCGAATCGGACATAGCGTTCGATGCGCGGGGGGCCCTGTCGCTCGAGGTGGATCCGAAAACGATGTGGGCGCGGCGGCACCCGGCCTGTTTCCCGGTCGACGTCAATCGTGCCGGTAAATACGAGCTTATGCGGGTCCCGGGCATAGGGCCGCGGAACGCGGCGAAAATAGTCGCCATGCGGCGGGCCGGACGCATCGCACGGGTGGACGATCTGCCGGTCGGAAAGGCATGGCTCGAACGGGCCAGAGGATACGTGACTGTATGAACCCGGGACCGGTCATGAATGGGAACAATTTGCGTTTCGGCACGAGCGGCTATTCCTACAGGGACTGGGAAGGAGTACTCTATCCTCCGGGGACTCCGCAATCGGAATATCTGGGCATCTATGCGCGAGAGTTCGATATGGCGGAACTTAATTTTTCTTATTACCGCATGCCCGACGCAGCACTTTCGCGCCGGATGGCAGCCAGCACCGGCGACCGGTTCCTTTTTTCGATAAAGGGCCACAAAACCCTTACGCACGAGGGATCGCTCTCTACGGTCGGGGAGACGTCCGCTGCCTTTCTTCGGGGCATACAACCCATCGTCGATGCAGGCAAGCTCGGTATGGTGCTGCTGCAGTTTCCCTTCGGGTTCCGCTACACCGCTGAAAACCGTACGTACGTGCACGCTCTCTGCGGCCGGTTCGATTCACTGCCCCTCGGGCTGGAGTTCCGTAACCGCGGCTGGCAGCGACAGGCGGTGTACGAAGGCATGAGGGAGCGAAGGATTACACTCGTAAATGTGGACGAGCCCGGGTTGCCGGGCCTTCCCGAACCTACCAGCCTGATCACCGCAGACACTGGATATGTCAGGTTTCACGGCCGCAACAAGGAAAACTGGTGGAAGGGGGACAACGTCACAAGATACGATTACTGCTACAGCGACGACGAACTGCGGGAATGGGTGCCGCGTGTCCGGGCCATGGCTGTTCAGGCGACCCTGGTCATGGTTGTCTTCAACAATCATTCAAAGGGACAGGCGGTGATGAACGTGCGCCGCATCAGAGAGATGCTGCGCGGAGGGCCGGAGATTTGAAGAACTCTCTTGAGCGGGGAACTGGTCCGGTTAACCGGCGGCTTTCGTCCCGGTAGGCGGGAGTTCCATGGAGCGTGAGCGTACCGTTCTGCATGTCAATGTCACGCATTTTCATGCCTCCGTCGCATGTGTGCAGTCGCCGCGGCTTGAGGGATATCCTCTTGCGGTGCGTGCTCCCGGATCGCGGAGGATAATTATAGACGTATCATCCGAGGCGTGGAAATCCGGGGTAAGCCGTGGAATGACCTTTGAAGCGGCTGCGCGGATATGCCCCGACCTGCAGCTCCTCGACCCTGTTCCGTCGCTTTGCGATCGCATCGAAAAGGCGCTTTTCGACCAGGCGTGTTCCCTCTCTCCGCTGGTCGAACGTGCCGGTCCCGGCCATCTTTTCATCGACCTGACCGGCACGAGGCGTCTTTTTGGAGGAGCGGCCGACGTGGCGGACCGGCTGAGGAGAAACATCCGCGATGCGTGCCGCATCGAGCCGGTCGTCGGGATAGCCGCGAACCGGCTGGTGAGCAAGGTCGCCACCCGCGTCATCAAGCCCAGGGGGCTTTGCGCCGTTGTCTCGGGATGTGAAGAGGAGTTCATGGCGCCGCTCCCCCTGGCCTTTCTTCCGGGGCTCGAAATGCGGCAGCTCGAACATCTGCTCCAGTTCAACCTGCAGCTCATACGGGACCTTACCCGCATTCCAGCGAAAACGCTTGCGACCGTCATGGGGCCGGCCGCGTTCGGCATTCACCGGCAGGCGCGGGGCGTCGACCAGACGCCTGTCCGCTCCAGCGATAAGCCGCCCCCCGCGATAGCTGAAAGCGTGACCCTTTCCGAGCAGACCAACGACGATACGGTGCTTTCCGGCGCCCTTTTTCATCTTGTCGGTCAGGTATGCGCCAGAGTGCGCGCGATGGGACTAGCGACAGGGAGGATCCGGATTCTCATCCACTATGCGGACGGAGTCACAGCCTCACGGAGCATGGCGGTGCAGCCTCCGATCAGCGGCGATCTGAGTCTGTATGAACGGTGCGCTTTTCTGTTCCGCAAGATCTTTGTCCGGAGAGTCCGCCTTGCCGACCTGACGCTCGAATGCACGGAACTGACTTTCCCGTACGGACAGCTCGAACTTTTCGCGCGGACCGACCGTGAAGAAGGCCTCATGGCCGCGCTGGATGCGATACGTGGGAACTACGGCAGGGAAGCCATTCGTTTCTGGGGGCGGGAACGCGCGGCTTAGTGCGGGGGACGGGACATATTTTCGCTCAGGTCCGTTTCCAGGTTGTATTTTTTTCTGATTTTTTATGGAGAAGAGGGTTCTCCCGTGCGTAATGTCTGTACTACGCGGGCAGGAGACCGGCATGCATGCACACGCCGAGGTGACATCGGGGTAATATACCCTTTTCCGGTA
>CAZGVZ010000405.1:3197-4533 GCA_964529145.1 uncultured Fibrobacteraceae bacterium
ATCTTGAACAACACTTCCATCCCATAGGCACGTCCTTTTCCGGTAGAAGTAATTTCGCAGCTGCGCGGGAGCACACAGGATTCCCCCGCGCACGAGGAGGAGCCGCAGGGATGTTTCGAACGGTTATCGCAGCACTTCTATTGTCAATATCTTCCGGCAGGGCCGAACCGGAGATGGATACCGCATCTCAATCTCACCAAGTACTTAAGCTCGATTTTTTCGGGTCAGCTACCTGCGATGAGTGCATGAGAATCAAGGAACGCCTGATCGCGCCGCTTCAGCGGGATCATCAGGGAACGATCTGGGTGCGGTATCATGATGTAGACACCGATTCCGGGCTGCAGGCTCTGATCCTCCATGAGAAGGCGTTTGGAATCAGCAGCACTGCTTCGCAGATGTTGTTTTTTCCCGACACTTTTCTGAGCGGGTTTGACGATATCATGCGTCTGGGCAGAAAAATGGCCGAGGCCAGGATCGGGACGGTTTCCAATGCGAAATTGGCCGAAGGCAGCCATGACAGCGTCATGCTGGCCCGGGTGCTCAGGGAGAAAGCCGTCAATTGGGGCTTCTTTTTCGGAACGCTCGCCACCGGTCTTGCCGACGGGGTGAATCCCTGCGCGATTGCGACCATGATTTTTCTGATTTCGTTTCTCGCGACGCGAAAGCGCAGCAGGACCGAGGTCCTGACCATCGGTGTCGCGTATACCGCCACCGTCTTCGTCACGTATCTCGCCATGGGTCTCGGACTCAAAGGAGTCCTGGAACAGATACGGGGTTATCACGTCATTTCAACGCTCGTACGCTGGGGAGCCTTTGCCGCCGCGGCCATCGTGGCGCTGCTGAGTTTCAGGGATGCGGCGGTCTATCATTCATCGCGACAAATGGACCGCATTGCACTCCAACTGCCGAAATCCGTCAAATTGAGAATCCATAGAATCATCTCCGGGAATCTGCACCGGCCAGATGTATATCCCCTATATCGTGGCCATGACTCAACAGGCTACGCTGAGAATGACTGGATACCTGTACCTGTTGTTCTACAATTTTCTTTTCATCTTGCCGCTTCTGGTCGTCATGGTACTGGCCTACTTCGGATTGAAATGGAACGACCTCGCGAAACAGACGCAAAAGAAAATGGTCATTCTCAAAGTGCTGTTGGGGACGATCATGACGGGACTGGCCGTGTACCTGGCGATAGGATCGGGTTTTTTTTCCTGATGGTCAAGGAATGCCGGAAGCAGGTCCGGGGTCCGACTTGTCCGGAGTCGACGTCATTTCATGTACAACGCGAGGAGATTGAAGAGCTACACCGAAAAGTTACAAATTTTGCAGTCTA
>CAZGVZ010000406.1:0-4531 GCA_964529145.1 uncultured Fibrobacteraceae bacterium
CCCGCGATACGAGAATCCTCCGGCCAGCGCCCTGGCGATGTGGCGCACTGAACCGAAGTCCGCATAATATCCGTTGCGCTCCCCTGTGAGCACGGCGTGCACCCCGTGGTGCAAATCGTCACTCCACTGCGCATCAACGCCCAGCCCTCCCAGATCCGGCGACCGCACGATTTTCGGATCGTTCAGATCGCTCTCCGCTATCAGAAACCGCCTCTTCCCGGTTTCGGCCCCGAATTCCTTGACAGTTACGGAAAGCTCCTCGAGAAAGTGACATGCGCTCAGGTCGTACATGGAGTGAACCGCGTCGATCCGCAGCCCGTCGACATGGAACTCCCTCATCCAGTACAGGGCGTTTCCGAGGAAATACTCCCTGACATGGTCGCTGTGCTCGTCGTCGAAATTGATCGCCCATCCCCATGGAGTCCGATATTTATCTTTCGTGAAATATGGGCCGAACAGGTGTAGGTAGTTGCCCTCGGGGCCCAGATGGTTGTAGACCACATCCAGAATCACCCCCAGATCCATGGAATGGCATGAATCAACCAAAGCCTTGAGGCCCGGCACGCCCCCGTAGGCGGAATGAACGGCATAGGGATACACGCAATCGTAACCCCAGTTGCGTTTCCCCGGAAACTCCGCGACCGGCATGATCTCGATGGCGGTTATGCCGAGAGTACGGAGGTGTTCGAGTCGCCTGAGGACGCCCTCGAATGTACCCTCCGGTGAAAACGTTCCCGTATGGATTTCGTAGATGATCGCCCGTTCCGGGGGCAGACCTTTCCATGCTTCGTCTCCCCATGAGTAGGAGGCATGATCGACCACTGCAGAGGGTCCGTGCACACCATGGGGCTGCCATTGCGAAGAGGGATCGGGCCATTCTGCGGAACCGTCGATCCTGTAACGATAGGTAAACCCCTGCGCGATACCGGGGATTGCGGCGCTCCAGTAGCCGGGCCTCTCCCTCTCCATCGGAAAACTGCGCTTACCCGCGGTATCGACCAGATCCATCGACTTCGCGCCCGGTGCCCATACGCGGAAAACGCAGGTGCCGTCAGCCATGAGCCCGGCACCCACCGCCGGAGATTCTGCTCCGTTAACCAAAAATCCATTCGCGTGTTCATCGGCTTTATTCATCGGTCTAAGAGGCAAAAGTTTTTTCCGTCAAGTTTAATTACCCATTGGCGTGGCAATGAATCGGTAAAAAATCATTCATGGTTTTGACACGAACAGTGAAAAGAACCGATTCGGAACTGCCGTAGAGACTAATATAATTAATGACGCCGCGAAGGTCGCGCACTGCGCGCAATTTGACATATGATCGACAGGCGTAATACCGGGGACTGGCCCGGACTCGACCGTCACGGCCGGGACGAGGTCAGGCGGCCTGGGGATTTCCGGCGGCGCTTCTCCTCTTGTCCATAGTCAATTTGTCGAGAAAATAGGCGAAATTTTGCGCGGCGATCGGAATCCGTTCATGGGCCGTTTCCACCGCGTATTCGAGTTCGGACATCGATCTGATCAGCAGGTAAAGCCTGAGCAGCGCGATATTCTGCTCGCAGGAAGGGGATACCAGACCCGATCCTTCCATTTCCTTCAGGTACGACGACAGGAACACCTTTTCCATCCGTTCCGCCCAAAGGCGGGCGCCCGGGAACAGGTTACGGCGGTCGCTTTCCTGTATGTGCAGGTTGTTGTAAAGAGCCTCGAGCGAAACCGAATGGAAAGAGTAGATCATCGTAGCGATGTCGCGCAGGGGCGAACGCTTGATGCGCCTCTCGCTGAGCGGCGCGTTCGGCGTTCCCTCGAAATCGCAGATTCGATACCGCTCGTCCATGATCATGATCTGTCCGAGATGGTAATCGCCGTGGATACGCATGCGCACCGCGGAGATCTTCGACCGCAGTATGCCCTGGAACTGCTCGAGAACCTCCCTCCTCCTCGTCGCGAGCGGAACGAGAGGCCGGCGGCTCTCTTCCGGAAGCGCACCGATTCCCGCCTCTATGGTGGAGAAACACCGGTGGACCTGGATCCTGAAAGTCTGGTACAGGCTGCGCTGGTACAGCATGGTGAACGGTTCGACCCTGAAACTTTCATCCTTTCCTTCCGAAAGCCGCAGGTGCATCCGGCCGGTGAGTCTTCCTGCAAGATCCACCCTGCTCCTGATCAGCAAACCCGTGAGCGCGGCCTGCGATTCGCCCTCCGGCAAGCCTGCATCCTCGTCGCCGAAGGCGTCCACCCTCAATCTCTCCCCGTCCGACGCCAGCGTCGCCTCGAGATAGTGCGACGCCGCGTCCATCGCCATGTGCCATAAAGTACGGGAGTGGTGAAAGTAGTCCGTTGCGATCCCGATCGCGTAGATCGTTCCTTCTGCGCCCCGGTACGTGAGATCTCCCAGATACCGTGGAACCGTTCCCTCTCCGTCTTCCGAGAGCGTCCGCTGAAGCTCTATCTCGGGGTGCGGCCCCTCGCAGATGCGTTTGTATAATTTGACGAAAATTTTTTCGTTGTAAACGAGGCAGGTGTTCCTCTTTCCGGCCTTGACAACACGCACCGTATCCGGAACGTCGGTCGCGACGCTCCTGTATGGGCGCGCCGAAGTTCCCGAAAAATACCCGAAACGCCCCTGCACAGTGCGTCGATGCCTCATCATGTCGGACAGAAGCGCCGTGAATCCCGGATGAAAGGAGCAGTCGTAAACGATTTCCTCCCTGCCGTCGCGGGTCTTCCCCTGTTTTCGCCGATCACCGCCATCGCTTTTTCCTCTGTCTCGCGGGTAAACGGCAGGACGATGTTGTCGCTCTCCCCGTCGGCATACCGTACGAGCAGGATCAGCAGAATTCCCGAAAAATCGTCTCTTTTGAGGAATATCCGGTCGACGACATCCGTTTTCCACACCTGCTTGTTCCGCCTGCCCGATGTGACCCGCTGCTGAATGTATCCCGGGAGTATTTCCGCGGCGATCCGTTTCTCCGAAGCGCCTTCGAAAAGGGTGGCGATCGTGGGCGAGCCCCTGAATTCCGGGAGCGTATAAGTATCGGATCTCGGATCGGTATTGCGGTCAGGCTTGATTTCAAGCCAGAAATAATCGTGGAATCCGAGGGTCATCTCATAGGGTCCGCTCCCAATGCGCTCGAAGCGGTTTCCGCTGACCGCATCTATCAGGGTGCTCCCGGCGAAACGTTTCAGATCCAGGGTCACCGATTCGTTGAACCGTGAAAGATTCACCACCACCAGAACCCATTCGCCCTCCTTTCCGCGAAGGAAGGACAGAATGCTCGGATTGCTCGATTTCACCATTTCCATGCCGCCCCTGGAAAAGGCGCGCAGGTTCTGACGCAGGGCGATCATCCTGCGCATCCACCACAGGAGCGACTGCAGGTTGTGCTCCTCGGTTTCCACATTGACAGCCTGGTAATGGTATTCCGGGTCGATGATTACAGGGAGAAAAAGCCGCTGAGGATTTACACGGGAAAATCCCGCATTCCGGTCGGGGGACCACTGCATGGGCGTCCTCACACCGTCGCGGTCACCGAGAAAATGGTTGTCCCCCATCCCGATCTCGTCTCCGTAGTAGATTACCGGGGTTCCCGGCAGGGAGAACAGAAGCACGTTGAGCAGCTCGATGCGGCGTCTGCTCTTGTGCAAAAGCGGAGCGAGACGTCTCCTGATCCCGAGATTGATCCTCATCGAGACGTCGCGCGCGTAGGAACGGTACATGAAGTCCCTTTCCTCTTCCGACACCATCTCCAGCGTCAATTCATCGTGATTCCGCAGGAAGATCGCCCACTGGGCGTTGTCTGGAATAGGGGGCGTCTGTTCTAAAATATCGATGACCGGGAAACGGTCCTCCATCTGAAGGGCCATGAACATTCGCGGCATGAGCGGGAAATGAAAGGCCATATGACACGCTTTTCCCCCGCCGAAATACGCCACAGCGTCCTCGGGCCACTGATTGGCTTCGGCCAGGAGCATACGGTCGGGAAACCGTTCGTCCACGTGGGAGCGCAGCTTCGCGAGGAACGCGAACGTCCTGGGCAGGTTCTCACAATTGGTCCCCTCCTGTTCGTAAAGATACGGTACCGCATCGAGTCGCATTCCGTCGATGCCCATTCCGAACCAGAAGTCGATCACCTTGAAAAGGGCCCGGTGAACACTGGGATTCTCGAAATTGAGATCAGGCTGATGGGAGTAGAACCGGTGCCAGTAATACGCGCCCGCGACCGGATCCCAGGACCAGTTCGATGTTTCGAAATCCTTGAATATGATTCTCGCTTCGGTGTAGCGGTCGCTCGTATCGCTCCATACGTAGAAATTCCTCCAGTAGGTTCCTCTTCCGGCTTCGCGTGACTTTCTGAACCATTCGTGCTGGTCCGAAGTGTGATTGAGCACCAGCTCGGTAACGACACGAATCGAGCGCCGGTGCGCCTCCTCGAGAAACGCCCTGAAATCCGCCATCGTGCCGTACGACGGATTGATGCCCAGATAGTCCGCGATGTCGTATCCGTCATCCCTGAGGGGAGAAGGGTAGAAA
>CAZGVZ010000407.1:0-4515 GCA_964529145.1 uncultured Fibrobacteraceae bacterium
GATAGGCATCGACTGCCGAGATCGAATACATCGCAAAAAGGGCAAGCAGCGAAACGATGGCGCCTGCGATGAGGAGCGAATCGGGAAGAGCCACGGCAAGGCGCAGGAGTGAAATCGGAAGAATGATGAAAAGCAAAAAAAGGCATAGTCCTTTGACAAGATCGCCGTTGTAGCATTGACCCAGGCCGGGCATGGCGATTGAGGCGATGAGGGCTTTTCGTTTGTCCCTGTTGGAAACGATCGTCGATGATGGCATGTAATTCTCCTTTGTTGAGAAATCGTTTAAGAAGTTATTCCGGTTTCGCCCGGCAGCAAAGGGCGGCTGCATCGCTTGCGTCTCTTCATTTCCGGCGATTTGCAGTTCACTCTTTCTATACGCAAAAACATCCTCCGGGTTCCCCGCTCAGTGACAAACAACCGGCGCATACAGGGCGCCAAGGAGCCTGAGCAGATTGACAGCTCCGATCAGCAGCGCTCCGGCGGCTCCCACATACCCGGCTATGGGCCTTGCGACCGAAAACCATGGCAATCGGGGAGCCCTTTCCTGAGTTTCGGCTGCCCTGATTGCAGCCATTGTCTTTTCGACAAAGTCCGGTGACGGCATGAATTCTTTCATCATTGTTTCCCCTGATTTAATGCTTTCATCATCGTGCGAAGTTTTTCCCGTGCCCGGAAAAGCCGCGTTTTTACGGTATTGACGGGTACGTTGCACCCTCGGGCTATTTCCTCGATCGATGCGCCCTTTAGGCTTTTGAGAATTGTGTCCTTGAAAGGCTCCTCAAGCTTTTCGAGCGCGCCGGTAAGGCCGTCCATCTGTTCTTTTTGAATGAGGAGCGCATCCGGCGCAGAGGATTGCATATTTGCCGGGTAATCCTCGAAGATCGGCACAAACTCCGCGGTTTTCCGCTTACGCAACTCCGAAATGCAGCGGTTTCGCGCCACGATAAAAAGCCACGCCGAAAACGGGACTCCGCGATTTTCGTCGAAATCAGATAATGTGCGATAGACGCTCAAGAAAACCTCCTGGCCGATATCCTCAACGACCGATTCATCCCGCACGATGCGAAATATGAAATTCAGGAGATGGTGGTGGTACTTGCGCACCAGCGCGGCATAAGCGTCAGTTTTGTCATGTTTTACGCGGCGGATAATGTCAAAATCGTCGATTTCCAAAAATCACCCTTTATTAAATTTGCATTTTAAAAATACATACGCGGCAAAATCCAAAAGGTTCCCGGCAAAAAATGATGTCCATTTCATCGGATGCAGGGAACAAGCTGAATATTGATAACAAAGAATCGCGCAAAGCGATCACCCAAAGTCTGAAACGGTTTTAAGAGGAAATTCTTAAAAAGACCGCCTGCATGGAAGCCAGCAGTGAAGGTTTTTCACTGAAAACCTGCCTGGAGGCCAAATCAAAGTGCTCTATGGATAAGCCCGTGGCGAAAAAGGCCGGTCGGGCGCGGAAGGAGGCGGATGATGCCTGCGGGGTTTTGGCAAACTTTGCTCTTTGGCGAAATTGAAGGCCATATCGCCCATTTTATTAATAATGGTGAGCTTAGGATGGTGCTGGCGTATATGGATTATGAGGAGATAGGATAAGTGCAGGTTCCCGATGAGTATTGGGAAAAACTTGAAGCCAATACCGCTTTTCGCAAGAAATGCAGGATGACCTGGGCGGCTCTTATCAAAGCGGTAAAAAAGGAAACAGTGCTATGCACTGGAGTCTTCACGCTTCAGGAACAGCGTGACAACTGTGTCTATGAGGTCGATCCACTCAAGTGTCCGGTGTGTGGTGGCACGATGAAAGTAATTTCATTTGTCACTATCGTTCTTTAAACGCAAGGAGTCCAGTGCAGGGCACTGTTTTTTTGTACCGTTTTATCGAGCGACACCAGTCCGATGTGATCGAAAAAATAGTGATTCGGAGTGTGGGCGCTCGTGGCCGGAAATCTGCTGTTCGAAGTAACGATCTCCATCGCCATGTTTGCCGTGGTGAAAATTCCGGTTTCACCCCCTGAACCCTTCGGCATCCTGCGTGGTTTTCTGTTTTTCGGCGGCGCCGTCGTCCTCTCCCGTCTGGTCGATTATGTGCTCGGTAACGCTCCGCTCTTTCTTGTAGGAAAATCGATTGGGGCCGAAGTACTCGGTCTCTTCAGTGTCGCCTACGACTGTGCGTTTTTTCCCCAGATGGCGCTCAACGCCACACTGAGTCAGGTGCTCCTGTCGATGTTCTCGAGAATCCAGACCGACCGTGAAAAGACCGCCTCCGGCCTTTTGAGACTCGTCCGGATCGGATCGATCGCGGTGTTGCCTGTGCTCCTCGTCATGAGCATCATACCGCACGAATTCCTTCAGGCCATTTCGGCCCTCAGGAAAAATGGAGCGTAGCTCGAGGCGGCACCGATGCTCAGGTGGCTTGCCGCATCAGGCATACTCTACGCCTTCTCCACCTTTTCGGGACCGCTGTGGGTTGCACAAAAGAAGATCGCGGAATCAATACTTTTTTCAATCGCCATGTGCCTCACGGTGATCACTGCAATCACCGCCGGCGTGCGGGCGGGTGCCGAAGGAATAAGCCTGGCGCTCTTCGTCCGTTCGGTCGTCGTATTCCCGGTATTCGTTTATGTAAACTACCGGCTGACGGGTATTGCTGCGGGCGATTATTACCGTGCGCTCATGCCTGCGCTCCTTGCAGGGGCATTCATGGCTGCGGTGCTGTACGCAATACAACGTTTTTATTCCCGGAGTCGGACTCCCCCGCAGTATCCTGGCGCTCGCTGTGGGGTCGCTCTTCGGCGTTGCCGCGTACGGCGCGGTGCTGTTTTTTTTTCTTCAGGCACTCATTGACCGACTTGTGCGCAACGATAAGGCTGCTTCTTCCACCCCGGAAATGAGCCATATCAGGGGGCAAGCGCCCGGCCTGCCTCTTTTCCCCGGTGTCATTACAAAACGTATACTGTTTCAAGGTTCCCTTTTTGGCGCTCCGGGGCATACATTACACCGTTTCAGATTGCATGATAAGAAAACCTTAATTATTTTAATTATTCGCAAGATCTTTGGAGCAATGACGCCATTATCCCGAACCGCTTTCCGATTTGATGGTAAATTCTCCAAAATGGCGTTAATCGTTATAAGTCAACCAGATGCACACTTGTGCGCCGGTTGAATCGTTCATTCCAAATCACATCTTCACCTTTTGGAAAGGGGTTCAGCATGAAGGTAACCCGAAGATACGGCAGGTTTCGCGGTATTGCTGTTTTGCTGGCTCTCTGCAGTAGCGGATACACCGAGATGATCGGCGTTGATCTGAGTTTTACGGCTCCCGAACAGAGCATGTGGGGGAGTGGCCCGAGTGGGGCGTTACGGGCCAATGGACTCATCGGCAACACGACCATTGGGTTTGCCTACGATATCGGGGCGAGCTCGGGAACGGTCGAGGGCAACGTGAACGGGAAACTGGGCATCGAATACGCTTCCTCGTTGAGCGGGGCAGGGGTCACTCCGGTCACCCTCAATTTCGCAGGCAATTCCGGCGAAGGTCTGGTCTCGAGCCTTTTCGGCGCCTGGGTCGACTTTAAGGCGTATGTGCCGCTTGCAGGAGAAATTGATCTATACCAGAAAGGCTTTCAGCTCGAAATAGACCAGCCCTTCACTCCGAAACTCGGCACCACCGTCGTCGGCAGCGATGCTTTTACCGTAAAAGGGATCGGAGTTGATGCATGGATCGCCGGAGCGAGCGTGGATTTCGATATCGCCCAGAACGACAATCTCACCCCCAAGGCGCTCAACGGAACACTTGTGTACAATCTTCAGGGAACGGATCTGGTCAGGACCGTGGATTTTTCACTGACGGATGATCTGTCGGAGGTTCTGAGCGTCAATCTTGACCGTGAAGGGATCTGGGATTTTTCCTTTCTCCCATTCGACCTGGACGGCGATTTTAATGTTGATTTCGACCTCGAGCTTATGGCACGGGCCTATTATAAAACTTTAGAACTGCCCGAGTGGTACGAATTCTGGAACGCCCACTGGGAGACGCACAGTACCGAATACGCCCTCCTTGATATTGACGTGTTCGATGCCGATCCTTTCGCGCTGAAATGGAATCCCGATTTGGCGAGAAACAATGTTTTTTCGATTTCGGTCGGCTCCGCTTCCGTACCTGAACCCAGCCTGCTCTCTCTGCTCGGAGTCGGCCTTGTGGGTTTGGCCGGATTCCGAAGAATTCGAACCGGCAAGAAGTAGTTCGATAGTTGAACTCGACGGCAGGACCGGACGGTTCTGCCGTCGAGCAACTTCCAAAATATGCAGTTCTCCTTAAAAACGGTCCGTTTGGCGGGCCGCACTTCGCAGCGGATCGTTTAGCGATTGCTACCCCGGCCTGTGATTAAAGCGATTAAGTAAGAAAAAATCTTAAACATTCAAAAAGACTACATTAGGTTACCCTGTTATCTTATGCACGATGAAAGTTATTTCATTTGTCACTATCGTTCTTTAAACGCAAGGAGTCCA
>CAZGVZ010000408.1:0-1570 GCA_964529145.1 uncultured Fibrobacteraceae bacterium
TGCTGAAAATCCCATAGGGATCACATTGTCCTCTCTTACCGAGGCAGGTAATGGTCATGATCCTGTTTTATTCAGGTGTGGAAAAGGGTATTTTTACTACCGTGCATAAACCAATCAGAGCCCTCTCGCATTTAGCCGAATACGCCCTGCTGCGTACGTTTCAGTTACTTCTGACGATCACTCCCAGGCATGCGGCACTCCGCTTCGGATCCCTTCTCGGAACGGTGCTGTACCATCTGGGAGTCTATCGCCGCATCGCGGGCAAGAACCTCGAACATGTGGGATTATGGAACCGATCCGAGCGGGAACGCATCCTGCGGTCACTCTACGGAAACATCGGAAGGTATGCGGTCGATTTTCTACGCCCGGTCTATCCGATGCCGCACCATGAGATCCATGATTTCGAAAAGATAGAGCCACTGCTCGAGCGCGGAAAAGGAACGATCGTAATTCTCGGTCATCTCGGAAACTGGGAACTGCTCTCCACGGTTTTCGGCAGGAGGACCGGGAGGCTTTACGTGATAGCGAAACCGATGAACAACGCGATCGTCGACAAATGGCTGCACAAGAAACGCACGGAGTCTTCGGTGACCACCATATACACGAACCAGGCGCTCCGGAAGATGGTCGAGGTAACGAGGAAGGACGGTATAATCGCCATTCTCATAGATCAATATCTGCGCGCGCACGGCACGCCGGCTCCCTTCCTGGGAAAGGAGGCGCGCACCGTCAGGACGGTGGCCGGGATAGTCCTTAAGACCGGCTGCAGCGTCATCTCCACAAACGCGATCATGCGTCACGACGGATCTTACGACATCAATATGGGGGCAGTGCCGGAACCTGGACTCGACGGACTCACGGGCGACGAAAAGATCGCCGCGCTGCAGAAGCTCCATAATGATGTCCTTTCCGAACAGATTCTCCGTTACCCGGAGCACTGGTTCGGCTGGTTTCATCGAAGGTTCAGGGAATACGTGGACTATTCCGTGTAACCGTACCGAAGCGCCCTCTCCGTCTCCTCCATCTCCTTGGCCAGCAACGTCGCGGCGGTTTCGTTTTTCATTGTTCCGGAAAAGGCATTGTCCATGTATGCTTCTATCGCCATGGCAAGAGCTGCCCGTTTTTTCCCGAGTGTATAGCCGGTCGGCCCTGAACCGGAATCGATCATCCTCACGGCTTCTCCCGAGGTCTGCATCACCCTCCGGTACACCGCGGGATCCAGAAAGGCCGCGTTGGCACGACGATAAAAGGAGGCCAGGAATTCAGGGAGTCGCAGCATGTAATCGACCGGACAGTCGTCCGAAAGCAGCATGCCTCGATAACGGCCGAGCGCTTCGTCAAGCTCGGCGTGAACCGGTTCGTTGTGCACCCCGGCGAACCTCAGCCTTCTCTTCTCGCAGGACCGGATACACGACTCGAATGCCCCGAAGATCCTCTCCAGAAGCCGGATCGCGTTCGCGACCGTCCCGGACAGATGTTCCCTTTTTTCCCTGACAAGGGAGGCGAACTCGTCGCCTGTGCGCGGCATAGGTTCAGGAATGTCGAAGAAAATGCGAAGCAGAACACGCGT
>CAZGVZ010000408.1:1580-2257 GCA_964529145.1 uncultured Fibrobacteraceae bacterium
GACGAGGAGAGGGAGGAAGGAATCTTCAGAGAAGTGAGTTCCCAGGCCAGCTGCTCGGCACAGCGCTCCTCGATCAGTGTGACGAGTGCCCTGGAATGGGAAGTGAGGGCAGCTTCGGCCGAGGAGAAAACTCGTACTCCAATTCCGCTCTGACCGGAATGCAGCGCGGGATACAGGACACAGGGAACCCTCTGTCCGCATGATTTCAGAAAATGAGCCTCCAGGAGTGGAACCGGGCTTCCGAAAGGCTCGCTTCCTTCGAGTTCCCCAGTGAGGGTGCTCAATCCCCTGCCGCACTGCATCGTACGCCGCCTGAGATTCTTCCGGCTGCTCAGAGGGGGCCGGAACGTGTCCACTATGATTCCTCTTTCATCGATGACATTGATTCTGCACCAGAGATGAAGCGGAATCATGCCCGGATCGAACAGCCCGGAATCCGGCATGATGCCGAAGCCGCTCATGAGTAACTTCTCCGCCTTCATCATCCATGGAGCGTCGGGCGTTCCGTTTTCAGCTGCGAGATGGTCGACCACATCGGCGGGATCGTTGTTCGTTTCAATAAGGAGAGGAAGGATGCGGGATACGAGGAACTCGGCACGTCTGCGCTGGAACAGAGGCGGCTGCCACTCCCAGTAGAAATCGGGCAGTTCGTCCGCCAGCTCGACCGGAACCGTGAC
>CAZGVZ010000408.1:2267-4513 GCA_964529145.1 uncultured Fibrobacteraceae bacterium
AAATCTGCATTCAAGATTATGACCTGGAGAAAACCATTTCATGGGCAGACGGTGCGAAGCCACCTCGATTACATCGGGGTACTCGTCCATATCGGGGGGTAATGGTCCGGTAAGGAGAAGGTCGAAGGGTACCAGGAGCGACGCATCGCCTCCGGAGTTCTTCAACCATTCGTTGAGTTCCCGGCGCGTAGCGGCGGAGACCCTTTCCGAATAGAATCGCTCGATCGCTTCGTCCGCCATGGAACACCTTTTCCGCAGCTTGGGTTCGACCGCGGCCGCAGCCTGCCGCTGCTCCCTGTTGTGTCGAATGAAACGATACCCGTCCCCCGCCATTTCGCCCGCGAGTGCCTCGCGTACGAACACTTCCTCCGCGAGTCTCCTGTCAACCTCGTGGCAATCGACCATCCGGTTGGTGACCAGGGGCAGCGTTTTGAAGAACACTTCCTCATGTACACGCACCGTTCCGGAAGCGGGATCGTAATGCGGATCCCCGTACCGGTAATCGCATTCCTTCTTGAAAAGCTCCTCGATCCATTTGGGATCGATCGCCCCCGCACGCGCTGCATACACCCTTTCAGTCTCGGCGATTTCGTGGAAAAGGAGCCATTGGTACCGTTTTCCGGCAGCCACGGAGGACGATGCCGGACGAATCTCCCCTGCCGCGATCCCGCCATAGACGCCGGCCCCTTTTCTCACGGCGATTCCGTGGACGAGACCGGCGCAAAGGCTCTTGTGGATCGACTCATACGATGAGGTGCGATCGTTCCGTCGCGTGATCCCTGACAGATTTCCGCACAAGCCCCGAATGTGCAGGTATGCGTCGATCCATTCACGTATCGCAAAGGGCTGAAAACCGTGTGCGGCACAGAAGGCGTTAAGTGCGGCCGGTGGAATGCGACCCGATCTCCGGGAAAGAAGGTCGAGAGTTTTCCATACGTTCAGGAATACCATAAAATCGGATTCCGGGTGAAGAAACTCACGGGAAACCGGTTTCCCATGCTCCTCGGCCGGTCTCAGAGGATCCCTTGCCGACAGGGCCGCGGCAATCACGGCGACCTCTTCCGCGACACCGTAGTCACGGGCCTTGAGCAGCATGCAGGCGACAGGAGGATCGAGCGGCAGACGCGCCATCTCTCTCCCCAGACCGGTGATCCGCCTCCGGCCGTCGATCGCGCCTATTTCCCGGAGCTGCCTGTATCCCTCGGCTATCGCTTCTGAAGAGGGGCGTTGCAGAAAAGGAAAGCGGGCGGGATCGCCGAGGCGCATGGCCTGCATGCGTAACAGCGCCCCCGCGAGATTAGCCCTTTTGATCTCCGGTAGGTTGAACCTTGGACGCGAAAGATAATCCTGTTCGGAATAGAGCCGGATGCAAATGCCGTCCCGCAAACGTCCACACCTGCCGCAACGCTGATCCGCGGAAGCGCGGGAGATCTTCTCGACGGGCATGCGGGTAAGGGAAGCGGCAGGTTCGTAGCGAAGCATTCGCACCAGACCGGTATCGATGACGACTCGTATTCCGGGGACGGTGAGCGAAGTCTCCGCGATATTGGTAGCGACCACGATCTTCCGGCCGCGATGATCACTGAACACCTCCCTCTGGAGTTCGGAGGAAAGCCTGCCGTGAAGCGGCAGCACCCTGAGTCCCTCTTCCCTCAACCGGTGCCTGCATCGGAACACAGTATCCATGACATCATCGATAGTGGGTAGAAAAACCAGCATGTCTCCCTCTTCACCCGCGGCCATTAATTCCTCCATAGCGATGACCGCACCCTCTATGAATGAATCGATGCCCGACCCTTTCCAGAGTTCGCTCAAAGGCTTGTACCGGATCTCCACTGAAAAACGGCGTCCCGGTATGCTGATTACCGGACAATTCCCGAAGGAGCGGGAAAAAAGCCCGGTGTCGATCGTCGCCGATGCGATGATCACCTTGAGGTCGGGGCGCCCGGGAAGGATGCTTCGCAAATAGCCGAGAAGAAAATCGATGGTAACCGACCGCTCGTGCGCCTCGTCGATAATGATTACCTTATATCGCCTAAGCAGTGGATCGGCTATAGCCTTTCAGGTAGTTTGATAATAAAAAATTAATAAAATTAAAGTAAGATTAATAAGAATTTCAACAGGTTAGATCTTAAATTGCTTGCAATCAGCGAATTGAAATAAATTACCGAAACTGCCGGGAAACTTCCGTATTTTGCGTTTATTTTGATATTTTCACTAATTTACACAATGACACTAAAAATGCG
>CAZGVZ010000409.1:0-4468 GCA_964529145.1 uncultured Fibrobacteraceae bacterium
GGTTTTTTACTTTCTATGTGATTCTATGTGCAGATTTTAGTGCAAAATTCAGGTAGTAATACCATTGAATTAGCCCGAACTATTTAATACAACTATGATTACTGCGCACATTTTCGTTTGAAACCATGGTTATCAGAACTGATTGTAATCCAGGTTAAACAACTGTCTCTCCCTCTCCACAAATGTTGGTCAATCAGAGAATCATTCGGTTTTTAAAACTTCAACGCCCAAATGGCCCAATGATCATAGCAGAAGTCCCTGCTGTTGAATTCGCCACTATATAGATATTGTCAGGTTTCATTGCTGAACGTAAGAATGATATGCTCCCGCCGTTTGAAATGACCCTCCCATTCACAGTATATAAACGAATCCTGTCATTTACATTTTCAATCGAAGCCGCCGAAACAACGCGACTGGGCCTTGATTTTCGTTGTACTCCAATTGAAGTCTTCAACATTTTCATCATTTGAGCGGCATAACGTTTTCCGAGTTCACGATGGCCTGCCTGGGTAAAATGAACATTATATGCATCTTGGTGCAGTTCAGTGATTCCTTCTGCAGAAACGACTGCACAATTTTCAATTTTTTCAGGAAGTTTCGCTATATAATTCTTGTTAAAATTCGAATTTTGCTGATAATGCAGTTCACCTGCGAGAAAAGGCACATTACCGATATCGAGTTCCGTCCTGATATCCTTGATAAGACCGGCTACTTTATCAACCCAGCCACCTGGATTACCGGCATCAGTCTCACCCTGGTGCATTAATATTCCCGCCATCTCCCCCTTCTGCAGCGCAACCTTGCATTTATCCATCATCCATTTATAACCCTTGTTCTTCCCTGCACCCGGCACGGGGGGCATATATTGAGTCTGAAAAAAACCGTCTTTGACATACATATCAATGCCGACACCCCATTGGCCGCATGCGATAAGTCCAATAGTATCTTCTCCCGGTAGGGAGTCTATTAAAGCGCGCGCGAAGGCGTATGCAGGCCCCATAGCGTTTATATTGTCATTACAATGAAGTGGCTCATAGGCAGGAGCCCAGACATTATTGGTCCGGTTATGTTGGGAACAGTCGGAAAACGGGAGTACTTTTATGCGTGGGTGTTGGTTGTTTTTACCATCGATATTTTGATCAGGAGTGACATTTTGTCCCCCTGTCATATTCGACTGCCCGAAGCAGAGAAACACCTTGAAATTCTCACTCGGCTCAGCGAAGGCATTTCCTGCAAGGAACGCAAGCAGCGTAACTGCGGTAATCATCGGTTTCCAACGGCTTTTCATGATGTGCCTCCCCTTGTATTTGGAAAAAGAGTGTATTTCCCCTGATTTCATAACATAATATATCATTTTTCCCCCAACTTACCGTTTCGAGCGCCGATTGTTTTGTATACGACTTGTGTACAAGAACTGGCCATCAGATGCCATCATCTCAGGATGCGCACCGCCCAATCACGCAATGAGTTAAAGTATTTTTAACCAGAAATGGAAAGCCCCGGGCTCGGGGAGTCCGGAGTTCAGTCGTGGCAGGCTTCGGCACACACCGATTCAGTTTCCATGTCTTCCCCCTGTTCCATTCCGGAGGTCGGGATCTCCCGCCGGGTACGGCCGGGGGTGCTCTCTACCGTACAGTCCTGCAGATAGTAAAGCGGATCGACGGTCTGGTCGCAGCCGCACCGCTTCACTCCATGCGTTCAACAGTCACAAGCCGGTCGTCCGGACGCTGGTTCATGTAGGAAAGCCTGATCCACGAAGCGCTTCTGCAGCTAGCGTCAATTCGGAATTCGTCGATCAGGCCGTGGAAATAACCGGGTCCTCCGCCCGCGACGTTCTTCGTATCGAAATGACTGCGTCCGATCTCGTCCGGAGCGTTCCCGGCAACCGGGCGGCTGCCTGGCGTAATTGCCTCGGGAGCGCCGTTGATGTACAGCGTATCCCCTCCGTCACCCCAGCTCCAAGCGGCGAAATACCACTCGTCTCCGCTGTAAAAAGAGGTGGTGCTGGTCACATAGTGACCAGCCACGGCATCTTCGAGCTTGGATATGATCGTTCCTTCCATATCGGACGGCTCACCGGTTCCGGTATAAAAGTCATCTCCCTGTAAACTGAGGGTGTAATTCTGGATATCGGAGACATACTTTCCCCATAAACCCTGTGAAGGAAGCGAAAACAGGCTCCGGGGGAAAGGCTTGAGCCCGGACTCCACGGACGAGTCCGGCGGGATGAAGGCGGTTTCCGGCTTGAACCAGCAGGAAATCGTTCCCCGAGGCCGGTCGGGCAGGCTGCCGAGAGAGATGTACTGCGTCGCACCGTCGAAAGAACGCGCCCGGGAGATAAGACCCCGCGCGTCCACGGTCCCGCTGTCGATACCGTCGAAACCGTTGACGGTCACGTCTTCCGTAGACCCGCACAAATGATAGATCCCCATGAATCCGTCGGCTGTATCGAACGCCGCATGCCCCTGCGGAGCCGGTTCCCCCGTCTTCCCGTCCCACTGCATGATGAAGCTCTGAACCGGGTTGTTCGCCTTTACGGTATCGATCCTCACCCAGACCGAAGCGGCTCGCTCCGTGCAGTCCCAGGACTCGATCTCGAACGGAAGCGTCTTCCCCTGCCCGGTAAAGAACCGGACATCCCCGCCGTTTTCCGAAGCTTCGGAAAAGTCGAAATTTTCGCTTGTTAACCTCACCAGGACCGGGAACCCGTACACGTCCCCGGTGACGTCCGCTCCCGAGGGGGAGGTGTTCAGCGTGATTTTCGCCTTCTGGGGAGCAGTATCACCGATGGTCACGGTCTGCGAAGGACGAATGCTCACCTCATCGAAATCTATCGGTGCGATCGCTCCATTCTCCGTGACGACGCTGAAGTGAAAGACTCCCGCCGGTAGATCGTCGATACGAAAAGAGCCGTTGGCCTCCAGCGGGATCTTCCGCTCCATTCCATAGACGACAAGCCAGCGCTCCAGGGCCGGATCCGCCGCGCGGATCTTACCTTTCACCGCGGCATAGGGCCTGAGCGTATCTTCGAGTTCTCCGCATCGCTCCATGCCCGAGACGCCCGCCGACAGCAGTACCGCCCTGCCGGACAGGTCGTTCACTTCCACCGAATATTTTCCGTCAATCAGTGGGTCCGTCGTGAAAGATCCGCTGTCGTCGGTCGTGTACGTCTTCACGAACAGCGATCTGCGTTCCGCGGAATCGGCGTCGACTCCCGGACGATAGTCGACCGGGCACACGGTTACCCGCGCTTTTTTCGCGCGCCCCCCGTCACCGGCATGAATGACCGCGGTGATCCTGGCGTTGCCGGTGTCGGTGGTTCCGCCCGCGATCGGTCCGACCGAACAGCCGATCGTGAAGCCGGACAGGCAAACGAGCGCCGTTACGGTGAAGCCGTTCATGATGCCGCCCCCCCGGGGATCGTACGCACGTCACCGCTTACCGGAAAGAGCGAAAGATTCAGCTGGTAGATCCTGCTGCCGCGTTCGTCACGATTGATGATGATCTTGATCCTGTCCTTGAACGCCTCGATTTCCGCTGCCAGCACATCGTATGCTTCGGGTGAGACGCTCATGGTGATACCCGAGAGGTGGCGTTCATTTTTGTCAATTGAATCGAGCGCGGATTTCGAATGATCGAGCATCGTGCGGATGAAAGTTCGGACGGCTATCGAAGCGACCGAGCTGTCGGCGACCAGCGCGGAGTCGGTCTGCCGGTACCTGCCGTTCTCCAGTTTTTCGACCAGCCTCAGGCGCTGAAGCAGGGCCACGGCGCTCTTTGCCTCCGACGGAAGGATCTGGGGCCTTATCGTCTGGGCTATGAGCCGGTAATCGTCCCTGAAATCGTGAATGCATACGAGTTCCCGAATAATGGGTGTATACCAGTTCACGAAATAATCGTATTGATCCGCGCCGAGCACCGCCTCCTTTACGATCCCGGACATTGTACGGAGGACTGCATAGTGTTCCTGCTTCTCTCCGGAGGTCTTCGCCTGGTTGAACAGTACCAGATTACGAAAAAAACGGGCTTCCCTCGGAGACAGGTCCAGCGCTCTGCAAAACCGGTCAACCATGTTCGGGGTAAGATTCCTCTTCCCATCGATTACATGCTTGAGGAACGACGGAGAGTTGAGGCCGATTTTCCTAGAAAAATAACGGTAGGAAAAGTAATGGAAATTCGCTTTCTTGTACTCGTAAAAAGCGGCCAGGTATTTTCGGTAATCAATGAATTCGTAGATCTGCTGCATGTACATCAAATATAGCAAAAAAACGGGCATTCCGAAACGACCCCGCAGATTATCGGGACCATGAAACCATGAAAAAGGTGGTGTGATCGCAGGATAAACCCTTAAATTTCCGATAATTGCAGGTTGCCGGAGAAAAACGTGATCGCTCCGGAACAGTACGTCTTTTTATCGTGATAGAATCGTTACCGTTTTGCCTTCCACCGAGATCCTCCCCTCTTTGAT
>CAZGVZ010000410.1:0-4463 GCA_964529145.1 uncultured Fibrobacteraceae bacterium
GAATTCGCCGAAGTCGCCCTTGGCATAGAGGGCGGCATTGTTGACCAGCAGATCCACTTCGCCCAGAAATTCCTTCGCTTTCGCCATGAATTCCCCAGCCTCGGTGAAACTGCGGAGATCGGCCTGGAAGCCGGCGGCTCTTCCGCCAAGGCCCTCACATTCAGCGACCAGGGATTCGGCCGCGTCCCGTCGTGAACGGAAGCTGAAAGCTACCTCGAAATCCTCGCGAATCAGCGCCTTGACAATGGCGGCTCCGATGCCGCGCGACCCTCCGGTAACCACTGCCTTTTTAGACATGATGCTCTCCTTGGTTCTCGGTGGCCTCGAAAGGAATGGAATGCCGTGTCATTCCACGCGCCACCGCGTCCTTGATCTTCCGGGAATATTCCTTGGATTTCAGGATGTTTTCCAGTTTCTGGTGAAAAGTGTTGTGTGCGATCTCGATGTTGTTGGAGGTAAAGAATTCCTTCCAGAGTGTGACGAAGCCCTCGCGAAGCCGTTCGGCCGAGGTCGATTTGGGCCGGAACACCACGTTTGCGCAGTTGTAGAGCCGCCAGTCGGATGTAATGAACCGTTTTTCATTGCCGATCCGGTGCCAGAACGCGGTATTGGGAAAGGGCGTAGCTATGAAGAATTCGGCTGTCTTGACATTCGCTTTCCGGCAGAATTCGAGGATGAGATCGAACTGATCCGCGTTGCAGGTATCGAATCCCACACCGAACGATCCGAAAAACCGGATCCCCCGGTCCTCGAGCTGCTTGACAAGATCTATGGTGCGCTGCCATATACCTTCGTGGCGCGCATAGAAACGCGCGCTTATGGGATCGGATGCGAAGACCGTATACATGCTTTTGGCGCCTCCCGCCGCGATAGCGTCGAGAAATGCCGGATCGGTGTTCATCGCGGGCGAACAGGAGAGAAACATGCTGACCTTGAGATCGCGGATCCTTTCGCAGAGTTCCACCATGTAGTTCTGAATCCGCGGCCGGTTGAGCATGATCATGTCGTCAGTGACGTAGAATTCCTGTCCCGCGAGTTTCTCGATTTCGCTGACCACGTCTTCCATTGGTCGAAGCCGAATCCTGTTGCCCTGATAATGTGGAACGTTGCACCAGTCGCAACTGAAGGGACAGCCCCTGGTGATCGAAAGCAGCGAGGCGTGCCAGTCGTATTTGTCCTGAACGTCGAAAATGCCTTTTTTCGGGGAAACGATCTGATGCGGTTCGGGAAACGTATCGCTGCGATAGACCGGTTGAAGGGTACCGCGGGCCGCATCCTCGACTATCTTCGGCCAGAGAAGATCCGCCTCTCCGATACAGACCGAATCACAGTGCGCGGCGCAATCTTCCGGGATCATCGAGGGATGCATGCCGCCCATGATGACCGGTCTGCCTGCGGATCGAAGTCTGTCGCCGATCGCATAGGCGTATGCCGCCTGCGGTGTGAAGAAACTGATGGCGAACAGATCCGCGTCGTCGTTGAAATCGACAGGTTCGATGTTCTCATCCATGACTCGCCATGACACTCCAGCGGGCAACAGGCTGATAAGCGTGGGGATACCCAGAGCGGGAGGCATCCTGAACGCCCATGTAGCTGCGATAGCAGGCATCTCCGCCAGTTCGGGATAGGTTTCGAGAAATTTGTCGAATTTCGGATAAATGAAGGAGACTTTCATGGATCAGGCGATTTCATTGGATTGTTGCAGGAAAAATGAATCACAAAATACGAAATAGGTGGATGAAGTGCAAAGAGTATGGTTTCCTTTTTGAATCGGCTGTCGGATCCCGGAAAACGGGTGAGGCGTGATTCCGTTCCTCTGCACGTGGAGCTTTCTGGAAAAAGGTATGTGATCACGAGCCGGGATAATACGAACGGTATATCCCGGAAATGCTCTTCAGAACCTCCTTCGGGTTTTCCGATTGCGTGAATTGCCGTACCATGCAGAAGTTTTCGGCTCCCGCTTCGAGCACCTGATGAAGGTTCGACAGATCTATCCCCCCGATGGCGACCGCAGGCACGCGTGCGATTCCAAGCATCTCTTTCATCCCTTGGATACCGATCACCGGATCGGGCTTGCTTTTGGTCGGTGTGGGAAAGACGGGACCCACTCCGATATATCCGGGTGACAATGCGCAGGCGGCTTCCGTCTGCCGATGTGTATGAGTCGAAACCCCTATGATCGCTTCATCCCCCACGGTTTTCCTCACCCCGAAATACTCTCCGTCGTCCTGTCCGATGTGTACGCCGTCCGCTCCGCATTCATGTGCGATGTCCGGGTAATCGTTGATGATCAGGCGGGTAGCGCTGTCGCGGGTTATTTCCCTCATCCTGTCGGCAATGCGGAGAACGTCGAACCCTGGGCGTTCCTTCATTCTCAGCTGTACGAACGCTATCCCCGCCTCCACGAGGATTTTCGTACAGTACTCATATCCGAGTAGAGGATCTGTAAGAATGGCATAAAAGCCGAAACGCATCGGAACCTGCATGAAAAACTCCTGTCGGACGGGTTTTCTGTTACTGCGGCGCACTTCAAAAATGGCGAATCGCGCAATGCAACGCAATAGCGGCCGGGATCGCTCCGCGGCCGCCGGCCCTTTGCTCCCGGGCGTCAAACGCGAGACGGAGATGAAGAGGTGCGGCTGACCGGCTTGATATTCCGGATATCGGGTCAGCCGCCGGGTTTCTCGAAGTTATCCGGGTCTCGCTCCGGATTTGAACGGGAATTCTCCCGGAGCAGCATATCCGGGACGAACCGCTGAATCCGGGCGACGAACAGTGCGAGCGCTTCCAGAGGCCTGCTCCAGGGTAGTTGATTCAGGGCCTCTCTGGACTTTACGAACCTCAGCACTTCGGGAAAGCATTCGAGCGCGAGCAATCCCGCGAGAAGTGTTTCACCGTTTCGCGGAAAGATCCTTCGCATGGCTGCGAAAAGCAGGCCGTTGCATCCAAGCCGGTTTAGCAGAAGACTCGCTTCGAGCCATACCCAGAGGCGAAGCGACTGCGCCGCGGCGCTCCGGATACCTTCGTAGGAGACGAGCGGGACTCCGGGTATGCGGGTTCCGAAGGTGAAACAGAGGAAGACTGTTCCGATGAAAAGGAAAAGGTACCAGAACCGCAAAGGGTAGACAAGAACCAGGATTTTGCGCGAGCAGACCAACCATGTTAGAACCGATGCCGCCGCTGCGGTGATGCAAAGAACGGGGATATCATTGACCGCGACTAGAACGAACGAACCTCCGAGCAGAGATGAGATAGCTATCGCATGTGGCAGGGATGGAAAGGTATGTGTGATCGGTATGGCACGAATCCGTGGAGACGGTGCGACGGCGGGTTCGGCCAGCGCCTTCCAGAAGACCGGTGTCAGAAGCCCGGTAAATCCGCCGAACAGGAGCGCCGCCAGGCCCATGAAAGGAATCTGGTACAGTAGCGCGCTGTTGCGGGTCAGTACCAGATATACCGCCGCGAGCTGGCCCGCGTTGTGCATGAACGCACCCAGAACTGCCAGTCCGATCGAACCTATAAGACCGCGCCTGCCCAGCAGGTCCCAGGCTAAGCCCATTGCCAGAGTTGCGGACAGACCGCCGCTCAGGCTCAGGCTCAGGCTCACCAGGGAAAAACCGAAATAAAATGAACCGATCCATGTTCTGAGCATGGTATAAAGAATCGCATCCGCGGTTCCGAATCTGATGATCCAGATTATCGTGATGCTATTGGCGAGACCGGGTTTGAGCCAGGGCAAAAGCGGTATTCTCGGGACAAAGAGTTCGAGCGTGTTAAGGCCGACCGCGAGCAGGAGCCAGACCGCTTTCTGAAAGGATGCGGATCCGAATACGGGTCTATCGTGAGATTGCATCGACGCTGTCCGGAGAGGAATCGGCGATGGTGACCAGAAGGCGATTCGGGGCGCATACAATCTGAGCGTTCGGCCTGCTTATCTTCCCCGATTTCATGCAGATGCCGTGGGGACAGCTGGATTTGGAGATGAATACCTTACGGTTCTCGATCGTGATGGTGACAGGCCCCCGTGCGCAGGAAACCTGGAATTGCCGGTCGGTATCCAGAGGATAGGAGGCGACCAGGCGGTTTTCCCCGTATACCAGAACCCTGACCGGGCGTATCGAATGAAAGAGGGGCAGCGAGAGCGCTGTCCCGACTCCGATGAGGAGCAGGATGACGGCATCCGCGGCGGCGAAGCGGCGTGGAGGAGTATCGGTACCCATCCGGCGGAAGTCCGTATCTAAAAGAGATTCGATCATATCGATTTTACGTGCGGGTTCCGCGAATAGTGCCGTCACATTCTCCTCACCACACAAGCAAGGGCCTGCGCAGAAACAACGGGCCTGAAGTTACCGCGACTGTACGATCAGCTTTGCATAGAATTTGCTTCCAGTACGGGCGAGACCCGCATAGGCCGTGACGTCTTCCGAATCCCACAGTCTGCCTATGGAAAGCCGCCCGGGTAC
>CAZGVZ010000411.1:0-4455 GCA_964529145.1 uncultured Fibrobacteraceae bacterium
CACATGGCATAATATCGAATTAGCTGGCCCCCGATATTCCAGTGTAGTAAATTTAGAGCCAGTATTAAACATACAAGGAGCACACCCTTGAAACAATGCCTGATGATACTCTTCACGCTGGTTCTGGTGCCGGGTTCCGGGTGCAGGAAAAACCCGGTAGAGGAAAAAGGGGCGCAGTCATCTCAAACGAATCCTGTCCCCGAAACCGTGCAGGCACCCTTCATTCCTCCTGCCGACACTTCGATCTCCATGCGCCAGCTCACTGCATGGAACGCCTGTAATGCGCTTTTGGATTCTCTTACCTACCGATATGCGGATTCTTTCAAGACAGAAGACGCCTCGATGCGAATGCGCTACCAGGATGATTTTATCGCCGCACAGAACAAGATTTGCGTACGCGCGGGCCTTCCCGGCGGATATAAAGAATACAAATGGATAATCCAGAACATGGGAAACCTGAAAAACAAGACGCTCCTGGACTCAGCCAAAGCCCAGCACTTTTAAATTCCCGCACTACCCGGAGATTACAGGTACAATCCTCCGCTCATCGCCATCATGAGTCTTCCTCTTTTGTCGAGCAGATCCACAGAAATGACGGAGCGTAACGAAAAGCGGCCGAACGCATTGAAATTCCAATGGACGACCGGCTGTAAAAACCACGAAGTTCCGGGACCCAGGAACCGTTTGGTTTCACTGTCCCCGTAGAGTCTTCCATGAGACGAATCGACGTGCTGAAACACGTCGGAGATATTTCCTCCGCGTACGCTTCGGTTGAATGCCGAATGGCGCAGCCCAAACCCGACCTCGTGTAAAGGATGAACGAACAGGAAAAAGTCGAGCGCCGCGGCCTGGGAGTTAGGTCCCAGTGGAGATCCCAGGCTTGCGTTGAAATGAGTGTACCTGTGGCTGGCCCCGCCAAAATGGGTATACACCCAGGGTTCGATACGGGAATATTCCGCTTCCAGGGAAAAATCCCGGTTCAATACCCTTCCGTACCAGTCGAATCCTGCAGTCAGCGCCCACTTGTTTCCCCAATCGCGGGTAAACAGTTTCAAGGGTGAGAGCATGTCGTCCAGAAAGAACTCTGCATACCATCTGATTCCTGCAGGCCAGTTGACGTTGAAATCGATCGAAATCGCCGCGTTGTCGCGGTCTCCTGCGTAATGCTCGACGAATTTGAACGGGAGCAGCGGAATGCAGTACACCCATTCCAGAGCGCGATCGCTTTGCCGGTACACCTCCTCGACCGAATCCGAATCTCCATGGGGTTCGTCGACGGTATTGCCGTAGACGATCACTTCATTGATTCCGAGCTGAACGCGCCGTTTCCATAATCCGGAACTCAGACGATGCATGAAGATGTACTTCCTTTTGTCCTTTTCCGCTTTGAGCAGCCCTATAAGATGTGTATAATCGATGATTTCCAGATCGAGAGAGCCGCGGAAATAGGTGACCGGTGGAGCGGTTCCGGAGAGTGTCAGAGGGAAAAGGCGGGCGGGACCGCTCTTGATATGATCGATCGCCGTCTCGATCGAAAAACGTCCTCCTTCGTAGCGCACACCTCCCCTGGGAAGATCGGAGGAGCGTACCGCACTTTGGGATGACTTCCTTCCATAAAGGTTATAGGCGACCCCGTCGTAAGGCTGGTAGGAGCTTTCGGAAAAAAGAGTGTCGCTCCGGTATTCGGTCCATACTCTCACTCCACTGTAAAACGAAAGATTGCCCATGTTTCCCGCAAAGGAGGGAGCCGCGATACCGAACAGCTGCAGTGTAGCGCTGTCGCCGAACCCGGGGCGCACGTCCCCGAGCAGATCGCAATTGAATTTGAGATGAAGATCGCTCCCCGCCTTCTCCCATCCGACCAGGCCATGCCGGCCGAACCGCCGTGAAGCCCCGGCGAGAAGGAGTTTTTCGCAGATCGACAATGATGAGACCGTTCGGGACGAGTCGGCGAGCTGTAAAAATGTACTTGCATCTGTAAATGTATACGGCTGCAGCCCGAAACGTTCCGGCATGATCAGACCGTACAGTGAAGAGAGCCGGTACGCGAGTCTCTCGAAATCGGGGTCGGACGGCAGGTTCGGCGCATAGCCCCCGTGAAGAGAGGCCGCCAGAAAGGCGGTCACCAGGACGACGCGGCTGATCATTGCATCCGCCGTTCTCTGCGTCTGCACTTGTTCATGACGCCGTTGATGTACCTGAAATTTTTCTTTATATGAGGGATTTCGAGGTACTCGGGAGGAATACCTTTTTTTGAAAGCTTCCGGGCGGCGGCGCAGGCGCAGGCGTGATCACCGGTTTCGAACGCGCCCTGGACCAGAACGAGATATCCCGCGACCATGTCCGACCAGTTGAGCGGCCGCCGTTTCTCGGTGATCGCGACTAAACGTTCGCCCAGGGGAATCGCTTCCCTGTAATTCCCAGTCCAGAGTGCGATAAGAGCCTTTATCCTCAAAAAGATGGTGTTATCCGGCAACTCATCGAGTACCGATTGCGTGATGGAATCGGCCCGCGAGAAATTCTGCTTTTCGATCAGGATCCAGCATAACGAATTTTTGGCCGCATAATTATAGGGGAAATCCGCCTGAAGGGCCAGCTCGATCGATTCAAGTCCCTCTTTCGCCCTGTTTTCGACAAACGGCAGCCATTTCAGACTGGTACTGAGATAGTAGTTGAAGATTCCAAGCCCCAAATCGGCCGCATGGAAATCGGGTTGTCTCTTTTTTACTTGTTTAAGCATGGAAACGGAGTTCACTGCATTTTTCACCCCTTCGAACCAGTTTCCCGTTTTCGCGAGAATCGCTCCGATTCCTCCGAAAACATTCGCCAGGTAGAATAAACATATGGTCGAGTCGAGACCGCTGAGAGTCGAGATCCGTTTTTCGAACACCTTCCGTGTACTTTCGGCAAGTCTCAGGAATTTTTCCTCCTCCACGATGTACGATTCATAATCGAGTATCCTCGTCTGTTCGACGGCAAATGAGAGATAGTGTGCCGTAAGATCAAGCGGATTCTCTTCTATCTGCCGCGCGAGCACCGACCTCGCCGCATCGTATTTCTGTTCAATGAGCAGTTGCATGGCCGTATCATGAACCGGCAGGGTCGAAGTCTGGATTTTGCCGTATGAGCGGCTGCTCCATACGACGAATGCTACAGCAATCAGAGAGAGTTTCTGGACCATGATGCCTGATAAACCGATTAAACTCACACACGACCTGTTGAAGAGAGCCCCGGGACACCTGAATCGCTTCGAAGCGGCTCACTAATCCGGCTCAAGTTCGGATCAGGTTCAAAATAACAGCCTGTTCCGGGTGCGGGCAATATGATTGGAGAAGAAACCGGTTCCTCGGTGCCGGTCCGCTTTGAGCGAGTTTTTCCCTGCCGGGCTACACATTTTAGGTAGTATATTCTCCCAAGGTACCCTGAAAACAGATACGGCAGCATGCCGATCGGTATCTCTACCGGAGAAGGTCTTTCGAGCTATGTATCGTTCTATATGGAAATGAAAAAGTTCGACCCTGTCACCCTCTCTCCTGTACTGCAGAACCGGTGTTTTTTGACCCTGTTCAGCAAGTGTAAGGAGTCCCGAGACTGCAGCACCGTCGTATCGTACCGCTTTCCTCGTGTTGAACCCCCGGAGGGTTTTTTGCAAGATGTCTCTTCGCACGGCAAGCAATGAACCGGCCTATACAACCGCAAAGAGCAGCGGTGTCGCGCGATTATCGCGGAGGCACTGCGTGAAGGAAAACATCGCTGCACATTTCGGATTGAAAGTCGCGAAATACGGTCACAATGCGGACGTTCAGCAACAGCTGCTCGAAAAACTGCTTCCCCTCATTCTCGAATACGGGGTTGAACCCGGATTATGGGCCGATTTCGGGTGCGGGGATGGGGCACTGGAGCGGATGATGTTCCGGTCCGGAATCCGAAATCCGGTCGTCGGGCTTGACCTCTCGGAACAGTCGGTGGCGCATTGCCTGAAAACGGTTGCCAAGGGCTTTTGGATTTGCGCAGACCTGAACGATCCGCCCCTGAGGGACGGATCGCTTGACGGGATCATCACCGCATCGGTGCTCCAATGGTGCGGTGATCTGTCACGATCTGTGAACTCTATCGCCAGATTACTGAAACCCGAAGGAATATTGGCGTTTTCGATTTTCACCGAGGGCTCGTTCAACGAACTTTTCTCGATACGAAAGAAGTTCCGTCTCCCTCTTCCATTCGAACTGGCGAAACCAGTGGATATTCAAAAGATTCAGGCGATGTGCGATCTTCATTGCGAGCAGGTCATACATTTCTCACGTACCCTGTTTTTTCCAACCGCTTACCGGCTGCTTCAGCATCTGAGTTCCACAGGAAGCACCAGCGTACCTTCCCACAGGCTGAACCGCTCGGAACTTCACCGGTTCTGCGCTCTTTATGAAGAGTCCTTCGGTACGGATCACGGAATTCCTC
>CAZGVZ010000412.1:0-4445 GCA_964529145.1 uncultured Fibrobacteraceae bacterium
TGATCTCCCCGTGCAGCATCATGTCAACCACCTGAAGCCCGGCCTGCATCGAGGACCAGATCCCGTGCGAGAATTTGGGCTGGAACAATCCGCTGACCGGCGTGCGCGTCTTGAGCCTCTTCAGGCCGAAGTTGTCCGGGTATGGCGACATATCATAATTCGATCCCGTGGGTGACCCCGAGTAGCGCTCGAACGTCGCAGGAGTCGCGATATCCTTCACCACGATATGCCTGGAGAGATCCGGGATGCAGTAGCGCTCCACCTGCCGGATGTAGAAATCGGCCACCCGCGTTTTTTCCCTTGTGTAGAGCCCGTAATCGCGGTCACGCAGCTTTTTCCAGTTTCCCATCGGCATCGGCACTACACGAATGATCACGGCCGGTTTCCCTCCGGTGACGAGCGAAGGACAGATCACCGCGGTGTGGAAACATTTTTCGTCGAGTATATAGGCGCCCCGGTCGAACTCCCGGAAGAGCTTTTCGAAAGTTCCCCTGCCGGTGGTGATCACCGTGTACCCGCAATTCAGTCCCAGCGAGGCGAGATCGAGGCTGTCGTCGAGCCCGAGACTTATGGTCATCGAGGAAGGGGACATCACTGCGGTCCGGGCTTTGTCCGCGTACCGGGGATCGATCCGCCGTATGGTATCGATACCGACCAGCTTTTCCATGGCATATTTCGTATCTACCGTCGTGACGATGGAACCGGCGCGGACGACCTCACCTGTGTCAAGCTCAATTCCCGCAGCGGCGCCGTTTTCCACGATGATCCTTTTCACCCCGGTGCGGGTCCTGACCGTACATCCAAGTTCCACGGCCCTGCGTTTCATCGCCTGAGGCAGATGAATGAATCCGCGTGCAGGCCGCCAGGATCCGAGCAGCGACATGTTCATCACGGAGGCGGTCAGTATCGCTACCGTCCGTTCGGCCGGAAGTCCGCCGAAAGCCGCGAAAATGTCGAAAAGATCCAGGAGCTCGGGATCGGAAAAACCGAACGACGCGCAATATTCCGAAAATGTTTTCCTGAGATTCCTCACGCAATTCGGACAAAGAAAAAGCGTTCTGCACAAATCGATCAGCGAGGGTTCGAGCTTCAGATAACGCAACTCTTCGTAGATGGCCTTCGACCGGTCGAAAAACTTCCCGATCGCTTTTCCTTGCGCCGGGTATCGCTCCAGAAGCATCCGTTTGAACGCGTCGTATCCTGAAGGTATGCGGATTTCCTTCGCAGCTTTACCGTCGGCCAGAAAGATGCGGGCGAAATATCCTTCGAATCGCCTGAGCTCGCATTCAACCCCGAGATACTCCAGGAGGTCAACGGGGTCGGGAATGAGCTGCGCGGTATCGAACAGGTATCCGCCGCGTTTGAACGAAGTCACCATTCCTCCGACGATCGGCTGTTTTTCGACGAGAAGGACGGGATCCCGGTTCGCATCCCGGTGTTTGGCATAGGCGATGGCGGTGCTGAGGCCGGTGATACCGCCTCCGATGACGATAAGGGAATATCGATTCTTTAGCGCTTCGTTCATTGCGCCCCCCCTTTCATGAACCGCTCGAACGACACCGGGTCTTTCGAGCGATACGCCCGTTCGGGCGGAAATAATCGATTTACCGGATCACGCTTTCCCCGATGCGACCAGACTGGCGAAATGCTCGAAGGAGCGATCATAGGTACGTTCGGCGTTTTCAGGGAAACAGCATGCGGGCAGTTCCCGGCTTTTTAGATGGTACCCGAGGCAATCGCAGCAGACCCCCTTGCGGCGGCACGGGTCGTAAGAACAGTTGCATCGAGCGAGATTGGTTTGTTTTTTGCATTCCATCGCATTCTCCCGTCATGAATTGCTATATACCATAAACCATGAAATCTAACCGCCGGAATGTAACGGGCGTAACACAATGCAATCCCTGTTTCTACCGGGTAAAATGAATGCCTTCCACATGCATGCCGGTTTTGTCCGACACATGCAGGATGTACGTACCCGCCGTCATGTTTCCGTTGTCGAGGTATACCCGTTGCGTGCCGTCCCCAGCCGGGCTGACGGTGCGCGATGCGGCGTTTCTCCCCAGAAGGTCGGTGAGGCTCAGGCGGATTTTCCCATGGGCAGTTGCGGTAAAGGCTATGTTCCAGCCTGACTGATCCCCGGTGATTCGTGTATTCATCGCGCCTGCCGACGATAGATCCGCCGGTACCGTACCGACCGGAGTGAATATCGAAGCTGCCACCGATGTCTCTTTTATGCCGTTGCTACCATTGACAAGAGTGGTTCCCCAGGTCGAAAGGGAACTCCCGTTCCACTCTCTTGCGATATCGAGACTTGTCAGGTCGGAGCTGTTCCCCTTCCAGGACCAGCCGATGTATCCTATCCCGTATTCTTTGGTTTTCTCGAGAATAGCGGCCTCGTCGACGTTTTTCGACGCACTTCCGTGATCCGCGGCGAATTCCCCGACGATGAGCGGCAAACCTTTCGTGACAAACGATTTCAGGTACGAGTCGACAGTGGCGGCGTCCTTGTATACGTCATACATGTGGATGCTGAACAGGATATTCTTATTTTCATCGGAGTCGAACACCTCCTGGGCGTTGGCCTGCATTATCTTCTCCCAGTCCTGCCCCCAGTTCGCCGCATCGACGATGAGCAGATGTTCGAATCCGTTTTCCCGCAGCCGTTCGATGGCGGTTTTGTGCTCGTTTATCCAGGTAGAAGCCTGCACGTTGTTGCCGAACGGTTCGTTCGCGATATTGATGATGACGTATTCCTCCTGGCCGATCAGTTCGTTCTTCAATTCTATCCAGTAGTCGACCGCGGTGCTCAGTTGTACCGCACCCTGTTTTTCCGGATATCCGGTGCAGTCGTGCACTTCCAGAATGGGAATGAGCTTGTTGTCCTTGCAGATTTTTATGACGTTCTTTACGTCATTCGCATCGTTCTTGCCCCAGTTTTCGGCATGTTTTCCGTTACTGAGCACCACCCTGACACAGTTCGCACCGGTTTTCGCGATCGCGGGGATCGCGGTGGACAACTGTGATTCATACCAGGTATGCGCGTGATTTATGCCGCGCATGATGAATTCATTGTCTTTCGAATCGAGAACCTTGCGTCCACTGATGTGAAATCCGCTCGAGCCGCTCGCCGGGACTGAAAACCGCGCGGCGATGATCACGACTATGAAACGAATGAGCGTCGATCCGACTTTTTTGCCCATACCTGCCTCCTTTTCTGAACTGGAAAAAGATACCGTGTCATTGCACCTATAACCATAGGAAACGCATGAGCTCCGGTCACCTTTCCAGGCTCCCCTCCATCAAACGGCACCGCGCTCAACGAAAAAATAGATTGTTTCAGCATTATCTGGTCAATTCAATTCATTGATGGTTCGGACGGGTTCGCCTTGATTGAGGTTCCCGCCCGGCCCGGCTTCCCGCCGGGTTCTACACCATCACGCCGTAAAAAGCAGCGTCACGTTATCCAAATAGTTATATTCTCCCTTCTTGAGTAATATACTCCTCAATTTCCGGCGGAAGGAACGGATATGAAAAATCGATGGACCGGCGTGCTGATCTGTTCGGCTGCGGGAATGCTTCTCGCGATTTTCACTCCCATTCAATCACTCACCCCTTTAGGACATAAGGTTTTGATGGGACTTCTGATGGGTGTGGGTTTGTGGATTTTCCAGCCAGGCAGGATGCCGTTCGCGGTCGGATCGTGCCTGGTCATGGCGGTGCTGCTTATCGCAGGTGTCGGTAGAAACCTTGTATTCGCGGGTTTCATCTCGGAAGCGACCTGGATTCTCATCCCCGCGACGGCATTCGGCTATGTTCTGACGAAAACCGGTCTCGGGAGGCGGCTGGCTTTTCTTGTCATAAAGACATTCAAACCCACCTATTTGAATCTGACAATCGCATGGCTTATCGTAGGCCTGATTCTCTCCGCTTTCACCCCGTCGATACTGATCCGGATCGCTATCGTGATGCCTATCGCCGCCGGCTGTACCTCTACGCTCAAGCTCGAGCCCGGTTCGCGCGGCAACGCGTTCATCCTTCTCATTGCCTGGACAATGGCGGTAATACCGGGATCGGGATGGTTGACGGGCTCATTGTGGGGTCCTGTCATGATGGGGATGTACGGAAAGATCGACACGCTGAAGGAGCTGTGCACATCCGGACCGTGGATGAGCGCGATGATGGTGCCGATGCTGATTCTGACCGGGATTATCGTCGGAGGAGTATTCCTGGTTTTCAAGCCGGAACCGCTTGAAACGGAATCTCCCGAAGCGTTCATTAAGGAGTACGAGAAACTCGGACCCTGGACCCGGAACGAGATATTGTCCGCGTCGATACTCGCGGCCACTTTCCTGATGTTCATCACGGAAAAACTCCACGGCATAGGCAACGTGACCGTATGCCTCACCTCGTTTTTTCTCCTGTTCGCCGTACAGGTCCTCGAACCC
>CAZGVZ010000413.1:0-2823 GCA_964529145.1 uncultured Fibrobacteraceae bacterium
GGGGGCAGCGGTATACCCTCAAGATCGAGCCGCGCGGCTTCGGAGAGAGCAGAGCACTGCGAAGTTATAAACAGGCGCAGATCGATTACGAGGAGTCGCTGCACCGGTATACGCTGAACGAAATCATGCTGCTCCGTTACATCTATTTCATCGACATGCTCGAGCGCAAGTCGCTTTCGAACGGATATCAGGATCTCGTTCCGGTATATGAAGACCGTATCAAGGTCATGGAACGGCTCAAGGCCAGCACCGATTTCGATCTGAGCGAACTGATCAAGACCGAAAAGGATCTAGCCAAGATGATCAGCGAGAACATCGAGGAATCCCAGGAGGTAAAGACCGCGAACCGGTATATCTGGTCGCTCCTCGGCGACTCCCTGTCCGGTGGAATAGACACGAGCGGCCTCATTTCCGTAGAAGCTATCAAGAAAGAACTCGCCGGAACGAAATACGTGCTTGACGAAGAGAACATCTACCTCATGAACATGAAGGGAGAATTCGAATTCTCCGAAAAACGGTATGCGGTCGAGCGGGCCCAGGATCGAAAACTGATCAGTTTTTTCGAATTCTCCTATGATTTCGGGTCATACAATGAAGAGATATGGCGACGGCATATGGACAAGGATTCCTGGAACCTGAACAATGCCTGCATCATGGAAATCGGCATCAAGCTGCCGTTCATTTCCGGCAGGCGCGAGGATGTGGCACGAAGGAAAATCGACTACCTCAACGACCGGGAAGAGTATGTCAAACTGCGAGAGGAGCTGGCCGCCAAAATGAAGAAGGACGAAGCGGACATGCGGGCATACATCGAGCGATACGAACTGCTCACCGCGAGGGAAACCCAGGCGGATGCGGAAGCCTCCCTCAAGAAATATCTTCAGATGAGCGGCGTCGATCCACTGGTCCTCCTGGAGATCAAGGAGAACCTGATAAAGAACAGAATGGAAAAGGAAAAGATGTATTTCAGCATTCTGCGCAATTACATCTATATCATAGATGTCACCGGGAATCTCACGAAAATGCCCATGGTGAACTATCTTTCCGTGCACCGGGAGATACTTGACAGATGAAGCAGGAAACGACATCCGTCGTCCATCACCCCGCTCACAAGAAGCAGAAGCAGGAGGGGATCCCTCCGGTACTCGAAAGGTACGAATCGAAATACACGATTCCCCTTTCGATGGTCGACGAGATTTCCCGCTTCGTCGAGCCGTACTGCTCGCTCGATGCCTATTCGGAAAAGTCTCCAGATCTCTACTACATAATCAACAGTCTCTATTTCGATACGCCCGCCTATCTTTTCCTGAAACTGCGGCTGCGGAAAGCGGACAACCGTTTCAACATACGGATACGAACCTACGGGGAAAGTCCGGCTTTTCCCTGGTTTCTCGAGATCAAGCACAAGCGGGGTGATATCATGCGGAAATACCGGGCGAAAATAATGAGCGGGAATATCGAGGAGATGCTTGAGAACCCGGAACTTCTGCGAAGACAGGTCAAGAACGAGAAGGAGGAGAAAAACCGCCTGCTCTTTCAACGTCTCGTACATACCTACAATGCAGCACCCAAGGTGCTTATTCAATACAAAAGGAAAGCGTACATTTCCGATTGCGACGAGTACGCGCGGGTGACTTTCGACATCAAGATGCAGTCGATGAAGCAGACCGGGTTCGATCCTCTGCCGCATCCCGAAATATTGCAGCCGTGCGACGTTCAGACCAACTTCGATCCCGGAACATGCGTGATACTCGAACTCAAATGTTATACATCGTTCGTTCCGCTCTGGATGGTGGATTGCATCCGAACGTTCCAGCTCCAGCGACGTGGTTTTTCGAAATACATGGCTGGACTGCGTCAGGTCGCGTCACAACATGCGCTCTTCGATCCGGCCGCGCGGCAACCGCTCTTCGAACCCGAATATGAAGAAGACGCTGTCGACAACTGACGTATACAACCCATTTTCATTATATTGAATGTTATCTCTATACGTTAAAGGAGGCTTTATGTCTGCAGGTAGATTGAAGGAAATGTATGGATTTCTACTCTTCGGACTCATACTGTCGGGACTATCTCTGGTGGGATGCGACGATCCGCAGAGCTCCCGTAAACCTGATAAATGGAGTGACGATCTTCTGGACCTCCGTTTGACGGAAATTCATTATCATCCTCTTTTCCTCAACAACGATGCCGACGAGGACAGCCTCGAATTCATAGAAATAAAGAACACGGGATCGAAAACACTCGGTCTCGGGGACCTCGAGTTCAGCCAGGGTTTCGATTTCAATTTTCCTTCGTCATCATCCCTCGCCCCGGGCGATTTTTTCGTGGTCGCCTCGAACGGCAGCTATTTCAAGCAGCGCTACGGCTTCGATCCCGATGGTGTCTTCACCGGCGGTCTCAAGAACAGCGGAGAACTGATCGAACTGGTACACGTGGGCTCAGGCAACAAAGTTTTTTCCCAGGAGTATTCCGATACCGGTTCCTGGCCCGGTTCAGCAGACGGAGACGGCTATTCGCTGGTGACCGTCAATCCTAATCCGGGGCCGAACGAAACAGGTTCCGATTTCTGGCGCCCATCCACCAAGCTGCATGGCTCACCGGGTGAGGATGACCTGCTCAAGGATTTCGACTCCTCACTGTACGACCTGCGCATCACGGAAATCAACTATCATCCTGCGGATCCAGACACCAACCGGCAGGACAGCCTGGAATTCATCGAGATCAAGAACGTGGGCTCCTCAACGCTCGTCCTGACGGATGTGGCGTTCACTTCAGGCATAGATTATAAATTTCCTGCAGGAACCACTCTTCAGCCTGGCG
>CAZGVZ010000413.1:2833-4437 GCA_964529145.1 uncultured Fibrobacteraceae bacterium
GTTCGGAGAATACGACGGCCAGTTGAAGAACAGCAGCGAGGAGATCGTACTCGCGGACAAGAAAGCCGCGCGCGAGCTGATTAAAATTACCTATATGGACGATAACCCGTGGCCCAAGGAGGCGGACGGCGACGGATGGACTCTGGTTCCGCTGCTGACTAACCCTGAACTTGAAGAGCAGACAAGGGCGGAGGGATGGCGCAGATCGTTCAGGCTTGGCGGTTCACCCGGAACCGACGATCCCATGGCGGTGATCATCAACGAGGTGCTTTCACATACCGATACACCTGATGTCGACTGGATAGAACTGTACAACCCGAATCCGATCGATATCGACCTCGGAGG
The DNA here is from genome assembly GCA_964529145.1 of uncultured Fibrobacteraceae bacterium. Classification (GTDB taxonomy): domain Bacteria; phylum Fibrobacterota; class Chitinivibrionia; order Chitinivibrionales; family Chitinispirillaceae; genus JAFGNB01. The sequence goes on from CAZGVZ010000413.1 coordinate 3,179, forward strand.
CTGGTATCTTTCCGACGATGTCGCCAATCCGGTCAAATTCAGAATCCCCAACGGAACGACCATTACCGCAGGGGGTTACAAAGTGTTTACCGCGCTCGAATTCGACAAGGACACCACTTTCTCTTCTTTCGGACTGAGCGAGAACGGGGAATCGGTGGTGCTTTCGGCCGACTCGAGCGGATGTGCCAACGGCACGTGTGTTTATTTCAATTTCGGAGCTCTCGAAAACCGGGTCTCCTATGGAAGATACGTGACTTCAGGAGGCAACGAGACTTTTGTCGCTCTCAACGCGCTCACGAAGGGCACAGCCAACTCCGGACCGAAGATCGGGCCGCTGGTCATCAGCGAGGTGATGCTGCATTCCCAGGACGCCAAGTCCGATTACATAGAGATCAGCAACATCGGATCCGATGAAGTCACCCTGTACGATAAAGATTATATCGACAACACCTGGAGAATAAAGATCGACGATTCCACCTACAATTTTCCCAAAGAAAAGACGATGAAACCCGGAGAGAAGGTCGTTTTCCACTCGAGCCTGATTTCGGACGACGAGTTCCGGAGCAAGTACGAAATCTCAGAGGAAGTCCAGCTGTTCACCTTCAACGGTAATTTATCTGAAACGAAGGTCAAACTGGAACTTGAAAAACCGATGGAGCCTGAAAAAGATCCGGACGGGACGATCATCGACGTGGACTTCATGGAATATGACAAGGTGTCCTATGATTCGGGAGAATCCTGGCCCGCGGGCGCCGCGGATGCGCCGATGGTCAGGAAGAGCACCGAGGAGATCGGCAACGAGCCGTCGAACTGGGAAAAAGGAGAGGCGTCTCCGGGCCGATAGACCCTGGTTTTCTTTTTTGGGTATGTCAGGTATATCGCGAGAGACCCGGAAAAGAATTCCGGGTCTCCTATTTTATGCAGGGCGGGTTATCCTGGATTTTTCCGGGGACCTAGGGACAGCCGCCGGCTTCTTCCCGGTATAGTGAAGTAATCTCCTTCGGATGCTTGAAAGACAGCCTGAAATTTGCTATTATTAGTTGGTTCTTTCAGATGGTGGACTAACCGTAAATGAAATGCCGTGCTCGATCCGGAATGACCGACCATGTTCATAATCGCCGCCCTGCTGTTGTTTTCGATCGTTCTCACCGCCAGAGTCGCCAACAGGTGGCGTGTTCCGCTCGTTGTGATCGCTCTCGGTGTCGGAATACTGTTCGGAAGCGACGTGACCGGTTTCATTTATTTCGATAATCCACGGG
>CAZGVZ010000414.1:0-4434 GCA_964529145.1 uncultured Fibrobacteraceae bacterium
CAGGATGTCATACTTCAGCACCACGGTACGAGCATGGTTTCGTTTTTCTATGAAAAGGCGCTCGAACAGGATCCGCATAAACAGGTGAAAGAGCAGGAGTTCCGATATGGAGGACCGGTCCCTCAGACGAGGGAATCGGCGATCATAATGCTGGCCGATTCGGTTGAGGCCGCATCCAGGAGCCTTGGAACCAGTTCACCGAAACTGTTGCGTGAGCTTGTCAAGAAAATCATACGCGATAAATTCCTCTCGTCACAGCTGGATCAGAGTGATCTGACGCTCAGCGATCTCGATCAGATCGTCGAGGGGTTCATGCCGATTCTGCAGGGGATCTTTCATTCCAGAATCGAGTATCCGTCCAAAGATAAGGAGCGGGATCGTGGCGCAGAAAAGTAACCAGGGTTTCAACAGGACCCATTTTTTCATCGACCACAGGTTTCAGGGCCGTTACATGCTGACAATCCTTATTCCCATGCTGATTCTCCTCGTATTTATGCTCCTCACCTTGTACATGGCGACCCAGACCATCATGACAACCACGGTTCGTATGGTGAAGAACGATATGGAGAGCAGGATAGCCCTCGAACTGCAGGACCAGCAGTCCCCCACGTTGGAGCGGTATGAGGCTCTCGTCACCGGAATCTCCGATTATTTTCGCAATTTTGCCGCAAACAAGGAGTTCAGGAAAAACCTGATGGTCTCCCTTATGTGGGTTTTCGGCGCCGGTATACTACTGGTGATCGTTCAGATCGTATTGCTCTCCGTGTTCTTTTCCCACAAAGTGGCAGGGCCGGTTTTTCGTCTCGAGAAGACCTGTCATGGAATGATACAGGGCTCGTACGATCAGGAAATACATTTGAGAAGGGGCGACGAACTGCAGAATCTGGCGCTGCTGTTAAACGAGGCGAACAATGTCACCCGCGGACGCTTTCGCGATCTGAGGGATGCGAAGAGCGATGAAGAGCGTACGACCATCATCAACGCTCTTCAGATTTAGATTTTCTATTGACTCATCAGCGTAACCTGATATAGTTTTAATGTCTTTAAAAGGAGTAACATTGAATAATCTTTTTACCGGAAAACATATAACGTTTCTTCTGATCTGCATTGCCGTCCTCACAATTGGGTACATTCTTCTGGCGCAGGGACCCGTAAACAATCCTCTGTCGCTCAGTATCGCGCCCCTGTTGCTTGTAGGAGGGTATTGCGTGCTCATACCGGCGGCCATTCTGCTCAAGGATGACGGGCGTACGAAAACAAAGAAAAAGGGCGTTTAGCTCAGCTGGTATAGAGTACCTGCCTTACAAGCAGGTGGTCGTAGGTTCGAATCCTACAACGCCCATTTATGGCTCATGGAACGGAACGCAGTTGTTTTTCACCGCAAGTTTCTGGACCGGTAGTTCAGTCGGTTAGAACGCCGGCCTGTCAAGCCGGAGGTCGCGAGTTCGAGCCTCGTCCGGTCCGATTCAAAACCCCGCGAAAGCGGGGTTTTGATTTCGGTCCCAATCCGGCACTCAACCCCTTCCGCGCCGGTACTTTCCGAACAGATACGAATAAACTATTTTTTCATACCGTGCGAAAGCCCTTTATATGCCTCGGTAAAAATCATTGTGGAATCCCTCCTCCGGGATTTTCACAATGGGAACACGGGCCTGGAAGCCGCGGTGGCAAGGCAGCAATTTCGGGCGCAGGCGCCGGGGTGTCACTTCCGTTTTTCAAGCGTAAGGAGTCCAGTGCTGCGCACTGTTTTTTATATACCGCTTAGCCTTATTACGGGCTATGCCCGCTAAAGCGAGGCTCCGTGGTTTTTTTATAGCCGCGGCAGTTGATTCAGCATAGAAGGGAACGATACATGGCTTCTCGAAGGATACGGAAACAGGGCGAACCGTACGCTCTGGCGACCCGTTCGATTCATGCAGGCGAGAGCAGGAAAAAATATGCCGATTCCATCACCACGCCTATAGTTCAGACCGCGACGTTCACTTTTTCGGGAAGCAAGGATGTCGAGGAGTATACTAAAAAAGGAAAAGAGCATTTCGAGTACGGCAGATACGGAAATCCGACCGCGACCATCGCCGAACGCCGTCTTGCAGACCTGGAGGGGGCGGAAGATTGTGTGGTTTTCTCCTCCGGAATGAGCGCGATCACCACCACCATACTATCCCTGGTGAAGACCGGAGATCACATCGTGATCACCGATGACAGCTACAAAAAAACTCTTGAATTCTGCCGGTCCTATCTGCAGCGATTCGGCATCGATACGACCATAGTTACATTCGACGATTATTCCGCCCTCGATAAGGCAATCCGTCCCAATACCCGCTTCATCATCTCTGAGTCGCCGACCAATCCCTATCTGAACATTTTCGATCTGGTCAAACTAGTCAAGATCGCCAGAAAACGCCGGGTACTCACGCTCATAGACAGCACCTTCAGCACACCGGTCAATCAACGTCCGCTCGAGTTCGGAATCGATCTGGTACTGCAGAGCTGCACAAAATATCTCGCCGGACACAACGACATCCTCGCGGGAGCCGTTCTGGGGCGAAAGGACCTGATCAATCAGATACGGGCATTGCATAAATCAATGGGTGGAGTCATCGATCCGCACTGCTGTTACCTGCTGCTGCGTGGAATGAAGACCTTTCCGCTGCGGGTGGAACGGCAGAACGAAACGGCATTGACCGTTGCGCGGTTTCTGGAGAATCATCCGGCGGTGAGGAGAGTGTATTATCCGTTTCTCGCCTCGCACCGTCACTATTCCATCGCGAAAAAGCAGATGCTCGGTGGAGGCGGGGTTGTGACCTTTGAAATAGAAGGAACGCTCGAGACTTCCAAGAAGTTCCTCGATTCATTGAAACTCTGTTTCATCGGTCCAAGCCTGGGCGGTGTCGAAACCCTGATCACTCATCCCGCCCTGGTGAGCTACTACGATTATCCCCGGGCAAAGCGGATGGAACTTGGAATCACCGACACCCTATTCAGACTGGCCGTCGGAATCGAGGATGTAAAGGATATCATCGGCGACCTCAGGAACGGACTCGATCAATGCCGCAGAAGCCGCAAACGGCTGACGCGTCGTTCGAGAGCCTGAGAGAAGAACCGGGAATTTCCGCGTCAGACTACCCGGGGCGGAGTCATGGGTGCTCGCCCCCGGTGGCGCAATATATCCGTAGCGGGCATCCATCGCAGCGGGGATGCAACGGTGTGCACCGATGCTGGCCGAATGAGACGAAATAGGAGTTGAACGAGGTCCAGTAACGTACCGGCAGATGCCGGCGCAGTTCCATTTCCGTCGCGAATGGAGTTGCGGTGGTCAAGTATCCCAGGCGATTGAAAATGCGGTGCACGTGGATATCGACGCAGACGGCCGGCTCGTGGAATGCGACTGCTACCACCAGATTGGCGGTTTTCCTGCCAACTCCCGGAAGCGTGGTCAATTCCTCCACGGTCCGGGGAATGACACCGCCGAAACGTTTTTTCAGCTCCGAAGGCAACGCTGCCAGATAACGGGCTTTTTCACGGTAGAAACCCACAGGGTAGATCAGTTTCTCGATGGCTTCCACTGAGAGCGCCTCGAGATCGCGAGGATCGCTCACCTTCTCGAAGAGCCGACCTGAGGCTGCGGCGGTGGTCCGGTCTTTGGTTCGCGCGCTCAGGATGGTGGTGACCAGTACCTTGAAGGGATCGTTGGTTTGCGCCTCGATGAGTTCCACAACCGGCATCCGGTGCCGGGCGAACTCTTCTCTGAGAATATCGTAAACCGCATCGATGGAACTGCTGTACCTCAGCATCCAGTTATCTTCCGCGTTTTCGCATGAGAGCGAAGGTTATTTCGAAACGGTTGGAGATCCAGGTCAGTGGCCGATCACCCTTTCCGCTCGCAGGATCGACCGAGGTGTACTCGGCACGATCTCCTTTTTCGTAAAAATGGCCGTAGTACTGCATAGTGTACCAGATGCCGAAATCGCCGACGTCCGAGGGATTGAGCCGTTTCATCATTGATATTCCGATGCGAAGGCCCGCTTCACCCCCCCTCAGCAGGCGCCGGCGGGGAGACTCGATCATGTCGTGAATCCCTGTCAGACGGATATCGTCGGAGGAGTGCGTCACGTCGCGGGTGAAGGTACATGCGATCAGAGGAGAGAGATCAAGGGCCGCGACGATCCAGCAGCGTTCGAAACCGTCTACAGAGAAGTACTCTTCCGGAATTCTCCATCCCCATGCGGCAGTTAGAAAAAGGGAATATATGTTGATTCTTTCCCGGTAATCGAGTTTGCGTTCCATGGAGTCTTGCTTCGCGGCGATCGTCGACGCGAAATTCTTATGCATCCATGAAGCGGTGAGCGATAAATTAAAGCGACGGAGCTCTCCCATATGCAGCAGCGATACGGTGAACGGGAAGCTCATCGTGTACGTCGCAGGCCGCCTCTT
>CAZGVZ010000415.1:0-4422 GCA_964529145.1 uncultured Fibrobacteraceae bacterium
CGTTTTTTTTCAGATTCACGATCACCGCAGGCAGGTTCCGGGAGGCTGAGGCCGCGTTGTCGAGAATGTCCCATTGTATCCAGCTTATGCCGAGCTTCTCCATGAGGGTTCCCTGAAAGGCGTGGCCGTCCATTACCTTCATCTCGTTCGAACCGGGAATCTGGCACATGAACTCGGTATTGAAGCAGGGATATCTCCTCTTCAAATCCACGATCCTTTCACTGGAATCCCGCCAGTATCCGTGGAATCCCACCACCGTTTTCTTCCAGTCTATGCCACGAAGCGAATCCGCGATCTGGGCGGGAGTCCTTCCCGAATATCCCGTCTGATTGAAGGAGAGAATGACGATCGGCGTTTCCGGGGCGTTCCGGTCGCACATCCTCCAAAGTTCCTCGAAGTCGCGAAGATTATCATCTGTATAACTATGCGGCTGGTCGAATTTCGGCTCGTTGGCCAGCTCGAACACCACATTGCTTCGGTGCGCGTAACGAACCGAAAACCGGTTCCAGAACTCCCTTGCGTCCGACATCGTATAGGTTCCCGGAGTGTCATGGAAGTCTATGACCGCGTAGATGCCCGTTCTTTCCGCCATGGTGACGAGGCTGTCGAGAATCATTTCGTAGCGGTCAAGGGAATAGTTGTTCGCCCTCTCGGGGCGGTACGCGCACGCGAGGCGGACCACGTTGAAACCGTACCGTTTCATAAGATTCCATGGATGCGTGCTGAGCGCCCACCAGGTCTTGTCGGGAATCCATCCATAAAGCCACAGGGTTCCTCCCCTGAGCCTGCCGCCTCTATCGGCCACCAGCGTGTTTTCCGAGATACGCGGCCTGCCGAGCGCAGCGAGATCCGCACAACAGAGGGCGACCGTCGCGGCTGCAGCCGCGACCTGTAGCCATATGCGAAAACACCGGATTTTCTTCATTGCAGACAGCCTTTCGTTGAATGTGTCACCAGGTCCCACGGTTCGGCAAGGAAGTGTTTAAGGCCTGTGGGGCCGAGCAGCAGCGCCAATGCCCACGCCGCATCGACAGCTGTCTTCATCCGTGCAAAAAGAGTACCGTTTCGACTAAACGCCGGATCGTCATACCTCCTCCGGAGAGATCCTGCAACCGCATGCCCGAAAAAAATCCCCCATGCCTCAGGGCCGGGGAGCCGGTCACCTGATCCTGAGTACACGCATGCACAGCTCGATCTCTTCGGCGGGACCAGTGCGTTTCGCCGCATCGTCCGTGAGTTTGACGGTCGGGGTCCAGCCGCGATGTGTCCGCACGGCGGTCAGCTTGATCACCATGTCGAGTGGCTTTACTCCCACATCATTGGTCAGATGCGTTCCGATCCCATAGGCGTCGCCGACTTTACCACTGCAGAATCGATGTATGCGTTCCACTTTTCCGATGTCGAGGTTATCGGAAAAAACGATCGTTTTACTCATCGGATCGATCCGGAGCGATTCATAATGCCTGATCATTCTTTCCGCGAAAGCCAGGGGATCACCGCTGTCGTGCCTGGTTCCGTCGAACAGTTTCGCGAACTTCAGATCGAAGTCATGCATGAAAACATCGGAGGTGTATGTATCCGCGAGGGCGATCCCGAGATCCCCCCGGTACATCTCCACCCATTTTTCCATCCCAGTCGCATTGGCCGCCGCATATCCGCGGAGGGTTCCTATACACATGTACCACTCGTGACCCTGCGTGCCCATCGCCCTTTGCCGGTGTTTCATGGCAAGAAGAATGTTGCTTGTGCCCGCGAATCCCGCCGGGGCGAATTTTCCACACAATTTCACTACACGGTCGTGGTGCTCCAGAGAATACCGTCTCCGTGTTCCGAAATCCGAAAAACGGACCCCCAGCTCTTCCAGCCGCTTCGCTTTACATATGATTTTATCGTCGAGTTCGTCCCGAGGCGCTGGCGAATGTCCCGCGATGTCGAAATACAGTTCGCTGATCGTCGCCAGCAGAGGCACTTCCCAAAGAATCGTCCGGTACCAGTATCCCTCGACCGCAAGTCGCAGATCCGGCCCTCGCTGAGATACGGAAACCTCACCGGGATCGAAACGGTAGCCTCCGAGAAAATCGAGATACGGAAGCCGTAGGAAACGACAGGTGTCAAGTAGAAAACCGTGTTCTTTCTTTTCAAGTGATAGATCCGACATCGCCTCTATTTCGCGCTTCAGCGCTCTTTCGAACATAGCCGGGAACTCCCTGAAATCCCGCATGATCAACTCATACCGTACTATGACGTCCGGAAAAAAGGAGCATACCGCCTGCTGCATGCTCAATTTATAGAGGTCCGTATCCAGCATCGAGGTGACGATCACCTGCTTCTCCTCTCATCACCGCGGCCGCTTCCGCATGTGTCACCATGCGGACCCCCCTCTTCTCCATTTCGACCAGAGCTGCCCTGCCGTCGCCCTCGTGTACGTCCACGCTTCGGCAGGCATCGGTCACGACATAGACCGTATATCCCGATTCGACCGCATCGAGCGCCGTGAATTTCACACAGTAATCGGTCGCCAGGCCGCAGACAAAGACCGTATCTATCCTGTTTTCCTTCAGCAATGAATCGAGACCGGTTTCATGCCTCCGGCCATTATCCCGGAATCCGCTGTAGCTGTCGATTCCGGGATCTGTCCCCTTGCGGACGACCCGGTCGCCGGCCCGGTAGATCGTCCGCTCGATTTCAGCTCCCCCGCTGCCCTGAACACAATGAACCGGCCAGGAACCGCCGTACTCCTCGAAGCTGCAATGGTTCATGGGATGCCAGTCCTGGGTGAAGATCACTGTATCGAATCCGTCACGGAACTTCCGGATCGGACCAACGACCTGATCTCCATCAGGGACCGCAAGGGCGCCCCCCGGTAAAAAATCATACTGCACATCGACGATCAGAAGGGCTTTCATGTTTACCTGCCTTATTGCGGGCATACCGGAGTTCGAAGCCGAAGGTTTCGTTCCGAGCGTGGATGCCGCGTCAGGCAATATGATTTCCGGATGAAAACGGTGTACGGCTCCCGGAACCATTGAACCCAGCAAAAAGCTATCCAGACGCGGATATTCGCCGGAGGTGAAGCCTTATCAAATCATGACGAGGCGCGCTGATACCGGGGATTGGACCGCGATTCCCGTGTATTCGACCCAGATAAGGAGTGGAAATGGATCATCTCCTCCCACCGGGCCTGAAAGAGACTATATTTATTTTAACACTGACCTGAATCGAGTATGTTTCCGGGAGAGGGAAGATGTCGGGTGGAGATTTCACGCAGAATACGCGGACATGCCCGGGGAGGTATGTCGAGCATTCCGCAGCGCACATTCACCTGCCGCTTCCGTCTCACATCGAAGGGGGATCGCTCATCTCAGGTACCGCTACCTGCATCATTGGGGACATCACCGCGAATCACCTGATACCGGGCAGCGAGTCCGCGGCCGACCACAACAACCCCGTTCAATGGAGAATGCATGAAACGACTTCTTCCGTTCCTGCTGTGCGCCGCTTTCCTCCCGGTTCATGGCGCCCTTAAAATCAAGGAAATCCGTACCGCTTCCGATCACGTCCTGGTGGTCGTGCTGAGGAACAATTTCCTCGACGTCAATGAAGTGGACGTGACGCCGGATCTCTGGAGCATCAACGACCAGCCCCCTTCCGCAATCAACCGCTACGCGATGGTCGCCGATAAATGCGACCACCATGTCTACCTGACCGTCCCGGTGCTCGAGGAAGGCCTGAGTTACCGTATCGGGACGCCCTACGGCGACACCACGATCATATTCAGCGACCATACCATTTTTTGTGAATCGATCAAGACCAATCAGGTCGCCTATAGCGCCCTTTGCTCAACCAATTTTGCAAATTTCGCGATCTGGCTCGGCAATGGAGGTAAAAAGAAGATCGAGGGCGCGCTGCCCGGGTACGAAGTGTTCGAACAGTACACCGGAAAGGTGGTCGCCTCCGGTACCCTGACCGAGACTGGTGACGACAGTTCGTCCGGAGATTTCGTGTACCGTATCGGCCTTTCGGAAGTCCCCGAAGGGGGCCCCTACAAAATCGCGGTTACCGGATATGGCTGCTCCTATCCGTTCGGGATCGGTGGAGATTTCTCGCGCCGGCTCGCGTACGTCCTCTTCCGCGGACAGTACTATCAGCGGTGCGGATGTCCGATCACCGCGCCGTACGGGATGAACATACGGCAGAAGCCCTGCCATACGACTGTGTACGAGGTCAATGGCGCCATCGAGGAGGCGAATATCACGGTGAGCGGCAGCGAACCCTCGTTTACCTGTCACGGAGGCTATCACGATGCCGGCGACGCGGACCGCCGCGCCTATCACATGGCCAATCCGGTTATCAATCTCATGATCTACGAGGCTTTTCCCGACCTCTTCACCGACGGACAGTTCAACATTCCCGACAAGTTCG
>CAZGVZ010000416.1:0-4421 GCA_964529145.1 uncultured Fibrobacteraceae bacterium
TCAGAGATGACATGCCTGTCTCCGATTTCTAGTGACGAGTCACCGCCCCACGACGAAGGGTCGGACGATCTCGTTAGCTGCCCCTGCTGCCCCTGAGGTCACCCGCAGGCAGTACCATCCGGCTGGGAGGCGTACCGCATCCAGCCGCACGGTTTGCATGGCTTCTTTTCCGTTCGTCAGGCGCATTGCAGCCGTGGTTCTTCCTGAAAGGTCGAATATTTCGATCCGGTGCCCATTCCCGTGCATTGGACCGAAGGTCACAGTAACCAGACCTCCCTCGCGGACAACAGGTTTTATCGTGAATCCGTGCGCAGGTCTTGTATCCCTAGCCGATGCGATTATCTCTGTATTGCACTCCTGAGAATCTGGCCACACCGGTTCCCATCTGGCACACAGCGTGTGGGTGTGCACATCCTGTATCCAGGTGATCACGGGTTCAGGCAGCGTGCATAACCTGTTTCCTGCGATGAAAAGGCATCCGAGACTGTCAAGATCCGTCATGGATGAGGGGAGGGAAGTCAGGAGATTTTCGGCAACGCTCAGCGAGGAGAGGTTTTTCAGGTTTCCGAACGATTCCGGCAGCCCTGTAAGCCGGTTCTTTTCAAGCGAAACCGTTCTCAGGAGAGTGCATTTCGCGATGGAGTCGGGAAGTTTCGTCATGCCATTATCGTTGGCCATGATCGTTTGGAGGTTAGCGCACCCACCGATCTGTTGCGGGAATGAATCGAATCCGTTGCCTTGCGCCGTCAGGTATTTCAGGCCGGTCAGATTGCCTATTTCCGGCGGTATGACCTTGACCGGCTTCGGCAGCGAAGACGCCAGAGCCAGATTGTACACGAATTCCAGCCTGGTCACCCGTCCGTTCGAGACGGTAGCCACCTGGCTCATCGGGACCGCCTCCATCCCGTTGCGGTCGAGAATCTTCCGAACATTTAGGGTGTCGCAGGCCAGATCGTCACAAGGTTCACCGTGGTTAACCGTATCGGGTGCGCCCAGATCATCGGAATACAGCCGCAGTGAAATGGTCTGCCCGCTGCTGAAATGAAGGATGAGAGATCCCCTGAAAAAGGGAGGATACCACGTGGGCAGACCGGAACATCCCAGGCAGCCGCCGATCTCCATCGCCGTGATCCGGCGCTGCGGAATCTGGGCTGTAAATTTCATTGGATATATTTCCGTTGAACGAGTCTCCTGCAGAAAGAGCCGGTATCGGTCGGGTCCGCTCTTCACGAGATTCCAGAAATAGAAGTCGGGCATCTCCAGATGTTCACGCCACACGACCTGCAGACGATTCTCAGTCACGTACCATGCGGACCCGGTGGTATCCATCGTGTCAGTGGCGATGAAAGCCGAATCCAGAGTTATGGTACCGGATGTGTTGCAGATTAGAGAGATCCCGTCGGCGAAGCTGGAGAGAGAATCGTTGCAGATCTTGAGTGAATCCTTCGAGATGGTGATATTCTGCGCGGCGACGCCGCATACCGATATGGTTGCTGCGATGAAAAAGAAGCGTTTTTCCATAATGACTCCTCCGGGTGATCGCATGTCGGGTTGCACGGAAAACTGATCAAGCTTATGCTGCCGGCCTGACTGCATCCTGCAATCGTTTCTTGATATAATGTACATAAAAAAACGGTGTGAAAAGCATTTATTAGAAAAAAACGTTGTCTTTGGACAACAAATATATGCCTCGATGAAATGATGGTCACAGGTTTCCTTTTATTCCCGGCCTTGACTTGCATCGGACGGCTACCTGGTTCGATCCATTTCGCGGAGTTGCGTCATTTGGCGTATGCGATACTGCACAAAAAAACAGTGGATTACGCACAAGCTTATAAATTAACAAGCGCATGCAAAATCAGGCGTGCGGATTGAAATAATCCCTGAAGAAAAGGGGTTGAAACGCTTTTCAATCTAAAATATAATGTAGTTCGATCACTTTGCCCGCCGGGAATGCCGAGGTGCCATCAAATTCACGTGAAAGGACGGGTACGGGACCCGATTCGACGTCGTCAAACAAAGGAACTTGATTAATGAAAATATGTGAACAGCTTAAGGAACGCCTCAGCGGGATCGAAGGACTTCCGGCATTGCCCCTCGTACTGCAACAGATTCAGAAGGTGATGAGCAATCCAAGGAGCAGCATGAGTCAAATAGCCATGGTGGTGGCAAAGGATCAGGCGCTCGCTTCCCGCGCCATACGTCTGGTAAATTCCGCGTATTACGCACGCGCCAATCCGGTATCCTCCGTTCAGCAGGCGATCGTCACCCTGGGACTCAAGACGCTCAACAACCTCATGCTCGGATTGTCCGTGATAAAGATGTTCCACAACTCGGAGGTGCTCGGCTATGACCCTCAGTCGTTCTGGAAACACTCGTTCGGCACGGCGATCCTCGCGAGGAAGCTCGCTTCGCTCACGAGGTACCAAGGTGAAATTGAGGAGTGTTTCGTCGCAGGCCTGCTCCATGATATGGGGAGGCTCGTGCTCGAACAGTATTTGCACGCCGACTTCATAAAAGCGCTCACTCTGACCCAGGGTCATGACAGTGCACTGCTGGTTCGTGAGATGGAGGTATTCGGCTTCAGTCATGCCGATACGGGCGCCTGGCTGGGGAGAGCCTGGAACATTCCCCGGCAGTTCACCATCGCCATGGAGTTCCATCATTCGCCGGAAAGTCTCGTGGAATCGACTCCCGCTGAAAAGAAAATGTTGCATCTGGTGACTGCGGCGAATGAATTATGCAGCGACGGGAGGATCGGCGCGAGCGGAGAGTCGCGGCTGATGACCCGTGCGGTAAGCGGGTTCAGCGAACTTACGGAGGACATGAAAGTCAGGTTGTTGGAAGAGACGCGAAAAGAGGTCGATTCAACCCTGGAGGAGTGGAACAGAGAATAGGACGTTTCCTCGCATCCGGCAAGGATATTATGACAAAAGATCCCAATGAAATTTCGAATGGTTCTTCCGGCGAGGATATGGGACGTGAATTGGAACACCTGAACAGCCTGCTGGATCATGCCTTTTCCAAAATTTCGGATATCGAAATTGACGAGATCACCAGGGGTGTTTCAACCGAGGAGCTGAACCGGCATTTCGAGGCGGACGGTACGATAAAGATTGAGCGCAGCGAGTTCTCCAGGGCGAAAAAAATCGGGGAATGGTGTTTTTCAGATAATATCCATTTCATCATCGAGAGCAAACGTGAACACGCATCCGAGGTCCCCGCTGAGGAGATCGAACTGCTGAAGGATGTCTGTCCCGGCGACTGTATCGCCTTCAGTACCCTCGATGAGAAACGGCCTGATTTTTTCAGCTCTCTGCTCCAAACGTACAGCGAAGAGTTCCAGAGAAATGCCGGGATTTCCATCAGGGAGGAAGAGGGCCGCCTTTCGGTATTCGCTGCGCGGAAAGGCAAGGTGGTTGTAGTCAACGGACTCATCCATGTAGTGTGCGCCGACCGCGACGGCCTGTGCGTCGTGTACGTATCGCCCGACTGGATGGAAGCGAAAGTTGATCTGCTCGCTCCGAAGGGAAACGGCGCGAAGCTGACGTTGTCAAAGGTATTGAACGAGCTCGAATCGTTCAAGGTGATCAAAGGAATCGAAGTAGAGTATCTGGAAAAAACGCTCGAGCGGGTCTCCGGGGAGAAACTGTCGTTTCGTAACATAGTCGCGGCGAAGGGGCTCCCGCAGGAAGACGGTAAGGATGCCGCGGTATCCTTCAATTTTCCGACGGAAGTCAAGGATATCGGATTCAGGATCCTGCCCGACGGAAGGATCGATTACAGGAAACAGGCCCCGATCACGATGGTGCGGGGCGGTGATCTGCTGGCGATAGTGGAGGAGCCGGAGCCCGGCAGGGATGGATTCAGGACTGACGGCAAGGTGTTACCCGCCAAGATCGGTTCAGGTGATGTACTGATCGAAGGTGAGAACGTGAAACGAAGCGGGGGCGGTAAAAAATTCTATGCCGAATGCGACGGAATGATAAGTTTGCATGACGGTGTATTGAGCGTCTTTCCGCATTATCAGGTCGACGGCGATGTCAACATGAAGAGCGGAAGCGTGATCTTCAACGGTTCGGTTTCAGTTTTAGGCACGGTACAGAACGGATTCGAAGTGAAGGCTGCGGGTGACGTCATGATCGCGGGAAGCGTCGAAGCGGCGAGCATTGAAGCTGGGCGCGACGTGAGGATAAACGGTGCCGTTGTCGGGGGAGGAGACGCGGTCATCAAGGCTGGGAGAAACGTATTCGTCGGACATGTACAAAACGCGCAGATCGAGGCGCAGGGAGATGTGGTGATCGTCCGCTCAGTAATGCACAGCACTATTTATTCGACAGGCAGCATTTATCTGCACGATGCGGACGGATCTATAATAGGCGGGACCGTCAACGCCCTTCGGGACGTTGAGGCCATGTCGA
>CAZGVZ010000417.1:0-4413 GCA_964529145.1 uncultured Fibrobacteraceae bacterium
GTTTCCCCCACCAGTGCCTTTACCCGCAACTTTCCCACCTGTTCCCCCGGCAGTTCGATCATCATGCCGGTCTGCGGATTTTTAACCGATTTACCCTTCCTGAATACCGCGAACACATTGCCCACTTCGAGCCCCTGGGACTTGCCTCCGGAGATGATATAGGCATTGTCGGTGAAGTCGAGGATGAAAGAACGCCATGGTTTGTCGAGAAGATTCTCGATCACCTTACCTACAAGGTTCGAAATAGCGGTGGAGATCGCCTTGTCATTGAGCGTTCCGTCGTATCCGGCACTACCGCCGATCCCGAGCACGGTTCCCGCCTCCGAATAGGCCTCGCCCATGCCCTCCTCGGAAAAGATGATCTGCCCGGTGTAGACGTCCACGAGCCGGATGTTCACTTTCGCATAAGCCGTCTGTTTCTTGGAACGGGAAAACACCCCTGATTTACCGGTCGTACTGCGACCGAATTCCGAGACGGAACCGACGATCAGGTAATCGGCGGCGATATTGAGAGTGGCGAGGTTCGCCATCCCCAGTTCCTTGTTGAGCAGATCGAGATCCGCTCGTTCGAGCAGGATGAATTTTTCGGTGGATGCCAGGCGGGCGGACAGGATATCCATCGCCTGCTTTTCCACCAGGTCGACTTTCCCCCCGCGGTCGGTCTCATCGTCGAAAAACGAGCTTTTGCCGTATTTCGTTTCGTTTGTAAAACGAGCGATCGCGACTTTCCGCTTGAGGAATTTACCGTCGCGCTCCCCGATAGACGCGCTGACCTGTACACCCTCTTTCTGCGGCACCTTCTCGATCTGCTGCAAGCTGCCGCCGCATGAGATCAAAAGACACAACGCCAAAAACACCGGAACAATTCCCCCACGAGTCATAACGACCTCCTCTATGGTTACACCAAGGGCCCATTTTCCTGAAAAAATCCCGGACGTTACCGGATAGTGTATCTGGATGTCAGGTAAAACTGCACGGGCCGGTTGTTCGCATGCACTCCGGCCGATGCCCTCCAGTATGGAACATTATAATTCTATATTTAGAAAAATCAACTGAATCCCATTTCCGGCGGCATTACGAAGATACAATTACCTTTTAAACAACAGAATGAAGCGATGCCGTGTCATACAGAAGAAATTACAAACAATATAATATACGCACAGTGAACGTATGCAACTCCGGTACACGCGCTCTACACGCTCGATCAGAACCAGGCTTGTCCAAGCACAGGCTTACCCGCTTTCCCGGCCATGCGAAAGCATGATTCCATTTTTATGGAATATTCGTGCATTTCACAATAAAAATTCCATTACCTGCCCCGGTAAGAATCATTGTTGAATCTCTTTGGAATTTGCACAAGGGAACCACGGCCGGGAGGCCGTGGGCAGGACGGCAACTTCTGTGCAAGTGCCAGCGTTATTGCACTGTTATCAATATACCGCTCTGGCTTTTTCGCGGACTCTGCCCGCTCAAGCCAGACCAAGGCTTTTAGCCGTGACAGCTGATTGAACCAGCGCAGACCCTGATATTCACCTGTGGGTCAACAGTGGACTATAAATTGCTTTGTTCATGTGACGAACTGACTGCTCCGCCCGTTTGAATAATCAGCCACATATCTATCCGGTAAAGGAGTGACGATATGAATGTATTCAGGCGTTCTATCGCGGAACTGATCGGTACGTTCTGGCTCGTTTTCGGAGGAGTCGGAAGTGCGGTATTCGCGGCGAATGTCGCGGATTTACAGATCGGCGTAACCGGAATCGCCCTGGCGTTCGGGCTGACGCTAATGACCATGGCGTATGTGATCGGTCCTGTTTCAGGCTGCCATATCAATCCGGCAGTAACCCTGGGATTGTGGGCCGAAGGCCGCTTCCCGGCCAGGGATGTCGTTCCCTATGTCTTCGCGCAGATACTGGGCGGCCTGCTTGCCGCCTTGGCGGTTCTTTTAATCGCCTCGGGCAGGGAAGGGTTCGAAGCGGCGGCGAGCCTGGCCCCGAACGGATTCGGTGCACATTCTCCAGCGGGGTATTCCCTGCTTTCGAGCTTTATCGCCGAAGTAATATTGACCTTTGGGTTCGTTCTGACGATAGCGGGCGCCACGGATAAACGCATTCCGCCGGGTTTCGCACCGATTGCGATCGGACTTGCGCTCACACTGGTCCACTTGGTAGGCGTTCCGATCACCAATATGTCCGTCAATCCGGCTAGAAGCACCGGTCCCGCACTTTTCTCCGGAGGATGGGCATTGGGGCAACTGTGGTTCTTCTGGGTCGCGCCGATTGCGGGCGGTCTGGTCGCCGGAATCGCATACCGGTACCTTTTCCGGGGACCACGAAGTATCGAAGGTAAGTCATAACCAATGATCGAATCAACAATCTCAGCGGGAAAGAAAACGGTTTTTGCAGGAGCTGAAGACTGACGTAATGAGATGGAATTGCGTTATAAAACCGGATTTCCGAAATCCAACGTCTTACGCTACCGACGAGCCACCGTTTATCCGATTTTTCAGTGATACCGCAATCGGATAGGATCCGGTATCGGAAAAGATATCGGCGTTTGTCTCGTTCACTGACGGAAGCATCACCGGAGAAGATTTCCCCGGGCGATACTCCGGTCAGCGGACAAACCAGATTCAGGACACGGTCGGGAGCTCTCTTCAGTGAAAATACCGGTTCCAACGCGAGATGGTCGAAAAGAAGAGACCTATCAAGATGTATGGTGAACCGGTGACAGTCCACCACGATTCCTTCAAGACTGGTGAACGGTTCGTCGAGAATCATTATGGACAATGGCGATTGTACCCCACCCGGAAGTCGTGGCAGACGCGATACCCTAGGTGGAAGAAACCGGTCTACCGGTTCGGGTCCAGCGCGTCCCGCAGACCGTCTCCCACGAAATTGAACGCCATGACGACCAGAAAAATGAAAACTCCGGGCAGGAGGACCCATGGATGGTATTGTATGTCCGATACGTTCATCGCCGCGCTGAGCATGTTGCCCCAGCTCACCTGCGGATCCTGGATACCGAGCCCTATGAGGCTCAGCGCGGATTCGCCGAGTATATAACCTGGAACCATGAGCGTCATCGAGACGATCGCGTAGGAGAGCGTCTGCGGCAGTATATGCACGAAAATGATCCTCGCGTCCGAAGCGCCAAGCGACTTCGCTGCAGTTACGAAGTCCCTTTTTCCGATCGAAAGCGCCATGCCGCGGATGACACGGGCGAACCCGGCCCATCCGATCAGGCTGAGGATGACCACGATCAGCAGATATACCTGAATCGACGAGAGCTGTATAGGAAAAGCGCTCCTGAGCGCGAGCATGAGGAAAAATCCGGGAACAAGCATGAAGCACTCCGCGAACCGCATGAGTATCCAGTCGAGTTTTCCGCCGTAATATCCGGAAATCCCTCCCACGAGAAACCCGAGCAGCGCGGTGACCGCGACACCCAGGAATCCTATCGACAGGGAAACGCGTGAGCCGTAGACGATTCGAGTGAATAGATCCCTTCCGACCGCGTCCGCTCCGAGAAGATAGAAGCGGCACCTTCCCCCGGAGCCTCCGGTCAACCCGAAAAGATGACGCCTGATCGGAATGATTCCGAAAAGACGAACCGCGTCTCCCTTGACAAAAACACCAAGCCCGCACGGGCGCGAACGGTCTTCGACATAGGTGCGCTCGTAAATCTCATTGAACCGGAAGGAATACGCGTATACGAAAGGACGGACAGAGAATTTGCCTTCGTGGACGAAGCGGATCCGGCTCGGCGGCTGAAAGGAAAGCTCCCTGCTGCCGTTGTCGAAATCGTAGGGTGCGATGAACTCTGCGAAAATCATGATCGTGTAGAGCAGTGCAAGAACGGCCAGTCCCGGCTTCGCGACGGGGTGCCTGAGAAATTTCGCGATAACCCTGTTCTCCGCGACCATCTTACCCCCTGCGTACCCGCGGATCCACCAGCACGAGCAGTATATCCGCTACGAGATTCCCCACGATCAGCATGAATCCCCCCATCAGCATGCTCCCCATCACCAGAAAGGTATCCTGCGCTCTGACCGCGGCGAGCATGAGGCTGCCTAGACCCGGCCAGTTGATGATAATTTCGAGAAGGGCCGCTCCGCTCAGGAGAGACGAGAATTCGAAACCGAACAGCGTTACGAGCGGGTTGACGGCATTGCGCAATGCATGACCGTAGATGACCCTGTTTTCGGGAAGTCCTTTCGCGCGCGCGGTCATGATGTACTGTTTGCGCAGCTCCTCGAGCATGTTGCCCCTGCTGATACGCTGATAACCGGCGAGACTTCCGATGGTAAGTACGATTACCGGAAGCACGAGATGGGCCGCCCGGTCGGCAACTTTGCCGAAAAAAGACAACTCCTCGTAATTTGTCGAGATCATGCCGCCTATCGGAATGGCC
>CAZGVZ010000418.1:0-4408 GCA_964529145.1 uncultured Fibrobacteraceae bacterium
GGTGGGAGCATCGAGGGCGACTACTATGCATTCACCTGGGGGGACGCGCTGTTCATAGTGCTCAATGTACAGTCATACATCAAAAATGTGCTCTCTTTGGGCGGCTCTGACGGTGATCCTGACGACTGGACACTGGGAGAGGAGCAGCTCGCCTGGCTCACGACAACGTTGGAGAGCGCCTCTTCGACATGGCGCTTTATCTGTATTCATCACACTGTCGGGGGGGCCGGTGGAACGGTTTCAAATTCGATCTACGGTCGGGGTGGCGGGCTGGCCGCGAAAGTGGGTGAACAGGCCACCGTTCATCAACTTATGATTGACTACGATGTCGACGTGTTCTTTTACGGCCATGATCATGTGTTTACCGATATGGTAGTGGACGATATACATTACACTCTGCCTGGAAGCGCCGGCGCCCCCTGGCTGTTTACCGAACTGGAGACCGGATACAGTCAATACTGGGGGGAGTCTGGGTGGGCAAAGCTCAATGTATCTCCGAATTCTGTTCACGTACAGTTCATCGGTTTGGACGGCGACATCATTCATGACTACATATTGTAGAGCGTTCCGTCATGTCGAGGGTGTCTCGGCCTGGTTTCTCCGGTGAGGTGGTCAACCGCCGGACCTCGTCAGGGGGTGCTCTGCTCATGGCAGTGCGAATGCGGACGGCTGCGCTCTCGATTCCTTCTCATGGGTGGGGCTTTTGAAATTTATCCGGCATATATCGTTCTCAGTGGATATAAAAACCGGGATCACAGATATCACCGACGATAAGATGAATGTAACGGTCTCCACTGCGGAACGAGGCACTTTTCGAGGCTGGGGCGGTTTTCACTTCGGATAATTCCGAATCAACCTCACAGGATTCACCAGCACATGACCGGCCCGCCAGGGACTGTCGTGGTGGGGTTGTTTATTGGCCATGAGCGCCGTACTTCCCATAAAGGGAAAGCTGGAAACGTCTTTTGACTCGTTCTCAACAGAGAACAGATGTATCCGGAAATTATCCTGTTGGATGGTATCATGCGGTTTTTTTTCCTATATTATTCTCAGGATTTCTTCGATTATGTGGCAGGGGTGCCCCGGAGATGGACTGAAGATAGGTACAAATGACAGCAAGGCCTGGCTTTATAAAAAATTACCGGGGTCCTTTGCGGGAATCAGAAAAAAAATACTTGTCAGTTGAACTGCGATTCGGTGCACCGGTGCTTTTTTCCTGATCGGGCGGTTTGCCGCGGCCATCGGTTCTATATGCTTTCCCGGGATGTCACGTCATCCTTCCACAGCCTACATAATGTCTTCATTTGGTGGAGGTAAGTCATGTATCAACATGTAGTTCTATCAGTGCTTGTCTTGATCGGATTAACGCTCAACCGGACGGTGAATGCCGATATCAGCGGCAAAGTCTCGGATAAGGCAGGGGAGGCGATCAAGGGTGCGACCGTGACACTCGTGAGTAATGGAACAACAGCCACAACCGGGGCTGACGGCATGTATACGCTGGCAACGACGGACGTGAAAACCCTGCCGGCGCCACAGCCGCGGAATACAGGTATTACCCTTCAGAAAGGATTCCTGAATTTCAGCCTGGCCGATGCGGCACCCATGAAGTACGAGATTTTTGATGTCAAAGGCAACCTTCTCAAAAAAATGGTGCTGAACAACGTCAATAAGGGCATTTACCGCCATAACATCGCCGAAAATGTGCGTACAACATCGTTTCTCATTATCCGGGCATCCATCGGCAGTGAAGAGATGACCTTCAACTACCTTCCGCTGAACGGTAGAAATGTATTGCATCCGCAAAACCGTTTCTCCACTCCTGTCAGCGGCGGACTGACGAAAATAACCTCCGTGGCCGATACTATCAAATTCACCGCCAGCGGATACAAGGAACAGACTGTCGTCATCACCTCCTATGACATGACAGTGAATGTCACCATGGAAGATAGAGGTACAGGCGGCGATTGCGGAGAATTCACCATGAAGTCTAAAGAGTTGAGCGCTGCCATTCCAACTGTGGGTATCATCGAGTGGTCCTATTCAAAGGATGTGATCAGTGCACATATCGAGTTCGGGCCACAAGGGAGCACCACTGCAATGAAAGCCCCCGTTGATCTCAAAGAGCCAAATTTCCGCACTTTACTCCTGGGAATGAAGCAGAAGAGCAGTTATGTGTTTCGCATCGTCGTGGAGACCGCATCCGGTACTTGCAAGAGCGATGACTTCGACTTGACTACGGGCACTCTGTCCAACGCTCCGAAAATCACGAAGTCAGGCTCCGGCACTCCGAGTCTGAAAGGTGGATTCATAGTTACGACCACCGGCAACGGTTGGAGTATGGGGGGCGGGGGCGGAACGCCGATGTCCGTCATCTTCGATATGGACGGCGACGTCGTCTGGGCGGCATCCGCTCCTAAAGGAGCGGGACGAAACCATATGAGCTGGGACGGAAAAGACATGTGGGCCAATAACGCGAACAACATGGGCACCACCACCAGCGGCGAGATGCGCCGCATTTCCATGGACGGCCTGGATGTCGAGCGCAACGTCAAAGGGCTCTCGGGTGCCCACCATGACTTCACGGTGACCCCTGATAACGAAATCGTCACCATCGCCTTCAACAATAAAAATAGCTCGCAGATCCTGGCGCGCGCCGCGGACGGCACCATTCGCACCATCGTAGCGGACGTCAGCACCCTTTACAAGCCCTCGGGCGAATGCCATACCAACTATATCCGATACCATGAGTTCGATGGCGGCTTCTTCACTCTCTCGGACCGGAATACCAATATGATCGTGAAGTTCCGGCCCGACGGCGAACTCGTATGGCAGTTTGGCGGAAGCAATCCCAAGGGAAACTCCTTCTCGCTTAGCGAAGGTTGGCAAGCGAACCATGGCCACGAGCTCGAAGAAGACGGTCGCGTCATCCTGTTCAACAATGGTCCTATGATGGGCGGCGCGACTGCGAAGGTCATAGAGTACAAGCTCAATGAGTCCACGATGTCCGCATCGAAGTCGTGGGAGAAGACCGCGGGCGGCAGCAGCATGTCGCTTGGCGATGTCCAGCGCCTGCCCGAAGACCACATCCTCGTCACCGTCTCCAACGCAGGCAAGATGGAATTGCTCGACAGCTCGCGAAAAGTCGTCCAGACATTCTCCACCTCAGAATTCGGTTACGCCAAATTCCGAGAGAGTCTGTACGGACCTCCCATCGATTACTGATTGCGGATGGCAGGAACTGGGGTTCCCGGCTCTACGCGGGGACTCCATGTCACGTGATGAGCCTGAGAAGGGGGACAGGCCCGATAACGTTTTCCGTACGCTCCGGGCATGGCCTTCAGTTCGGATAAAGGCGGGCGCATTGTAGTTCTCGATCGTGCAGCGTAGTGTCTCCAGTGCGCGGCACTGTTTGTTTTGTACCGTTTCCACCCGGAGCTATGGTCCGGGGTTAGCGAGAGGTCATGGTTATTTCTTCCTTACAAATGAAAGGATTGGCTGCATCGCTGCTGTGTTGTACTCGAAGCTCTGTCTGTGGACCCCTTCAATTGCAGCGAAGCGTTGTCTGCATCAACGGAGGATGTGTCCCCGGGGGTAATTGTTATTTTAAAGCTTGCACAATAAATCGAGGAGCACACCCCACCACCTGAAAGGAAAACACCCATGTGCAAATCCGCCATGATTTTCACGATTCTCTGCAGTGTTTGCTTTGCTCAGACTCAAAACGTAGCGCTTTCCGGAGTAGTGAAACTCAGTAGTGGAACTCCGGTGGCAGGGGCCAAGGTCAGTCTCGCCGGCATGAGTTCTCTTTCAATGCTTACCTTGGAAGACGGCACCTTCTCCCTGAAAAGACCCAACACCAGGGTGAGGTCCGTGCCTTCAACTCCGCTATCCCGGCATTTCACTTTTCAGGGAAACAGCATTTTTTTCACTCAGGCCGGTCTGACCGCAGACCTTGATGTGAAAGTCTATACCAATGACGGCAGGATAATCACTTCACGCACTATCCAGGCCAATTCTGCAGAAAAAAACCGTATCACCCTTCCGCTCCTCGGCTCCGGCATCTATTATTTGGCCATTAAAGCCGGTGAAAGGGAAATTGTCCGTCCACTCGTACGAGTCGGCAAGAAATTCTACTGTGAAAACCTCGCTACTGCACCGGCAGAAAACGGTACCATCCCTGGATTGGAAAAGAGAACCGTCGAGCCCGTAGTTATAGCTTTTCAGGTAGTTTAAAAATAAAAAATTATTAAAATAAAAATAAAAGCAATAAGAAATTCAATAGGTTAAATCTTAAATACCTTGCAATCCGCGAATTGAAATAAATTACCGAAACTGCCGGAAAACTTCCGCATTTTGCGTTTATTTTGATATTTTCACTAATTTACACAATGACACTAAAAATGCG
>CAZGVZ010000419.1:0-4393 GCA_964529145.1 uncultured Fibrobacteraceae bacterium
GTTGGACACGACCTATTTTATCACGCAGCCGGGAGATCGTGGACGGTTCCATGACGTTCCTTCCTGTTCGCGATTCCCGCTTCCGGAAAGTGGTTGTCACTTCACGGCAGTTCGGGAGTGGACCTGTGGTTGAAATCATAATATAATATCCTGGTACCGTCGCATACCATCAAACAACAAAAGTAAAGGGTACTCGTATATGACAAACAACAATACTTATCAGGTCGGAAATGACGATACCTGGCGCATTTTCAGGATAATGGCGGAATTCGTGGAGGGATTCGAGACATTGTCGCGTGTAGGCCCGTGCGTGACGATTTTCGGTTCGGCGAGAACTCCGAAACAGGATCCTTACTACCAGCTTACGGTAGCCGTCGCCAGGGAAGCGGTACGCAAAGGTTATGGGGTCATCACCGGGGGCGGTCCTGGAATCATGGAGGCGGCGAACGAGGGGGCATCAAAGGCCAACGGCAAATCGATCGGACTGAACATTCAGTTGCCTTACGAACAGGTACCAAATCCTTACGTGAAAATACTGTTGAATTTTCGTCATTTTTTTTCGAGGAAGGTAATGTTCCTCAAGTATACGTCCGGTGTGATCGTCATGCCGGGAGGATTCGGCACTCTCGACGAGATGTTCGAAACATTGACTCTGGTGCAGACCAACAAGATGGTCGGGATGCCGATCGTGCTCATGGGCTCGAAATTCTGGGAAGGTCTCTTCAAATGGATCGACGAAGCTTTGATAGTCAATGCATATATCGACAAGGCCGACAGAGAACTCTATTCCGTGACCGATGATCCCGTCGAGGCTCTCGATATTATTAACAAACGAGATGGCAAGGGAAGGGTGCAGGCGAATTTTTCCTGAGATAGCATCATTTTAGTATTGACAGCCCGTTGTGAACAGAATATTATTACAATGAAAGGCCGGGGAGGGTCGATTGCCGTGAATATTGACAAAGTAAATACCAGATCAACGCGGGTCGAGGGAATGTTCGTCGGGCATGCCGCAGACGGAATGTTTCATCCCCGTTCTATGTCCATTCACAAGGAGGTCACGCAGTGGTAGCGAAGAAGACTGTCTCCGCAAAGAAAAAGGCAGCGGGAAAAAAACCGGCTGCCAAAACGGTCAAAAAGGCTCCGGCAAAAAAAGCCGTGAAAAAAGCGGTAAAGAAGGCTCCGGCGAAAAAGACGGTGAAAAAAGCCGTAAAGAAGGCTCCGGCGAAAAAGACCGTGAAGAAGGCGGTTAAGAAGACAGCAAAAAAATAACTAATACTGGAAGCATTTGAAAAAAACGAAACCGCATCGATGCGGTTTCGTTTTTTTTAGAGCGAGAGTGGAACCTGAGTAACTGCACCGATGGCGGTGAGGATCGCCAGAAGCGGCAAGTCCATTCATCAGTGTGATTCATGTCGAAATTTTTTTGTTGATACCCTCCAGGGCATCTTATATATTTGTTCGTCCCGATAAGATCCAGTGTGCTTCAACAGTCTAACTTCATGATTGAATACTCAAAACAGATCGCTGAAAAATGGAATATACCGGTCCACATTGCTGAACTGGTATGCGGCGCTTACGTAAAAGGGGATTCTCCCTTTTATCTAAGTGAATACAATCTCGATATTTCCCTCGAACTATCCATCAATATTATCTGGGAAATCTATGATTTTTTACAGGAAATGAGCGATCTCTCCTCGAAGAAAAAACGTGTGCTCAATGCATACAAAAAAGCGGAGATGCTCTCCTCGGACCTTGAAAAAAGAATCAATCTTACCTCCAGTTCGTTCGAACTGGACGATCTTCTCATTCCTGTACGGCCAAATCCCAGGAGCAGAGGGCAAATAGCAGCCGCCAAGGGGATCAAACCGCTGGCGGAACTCATCCTTGCACAGACTGAAGAAACCAGGACAGTCGAAGAACTCGCGGAAACTTATGTGGGAAAGGAACGGTCACTCACATCTGTCGCGGAAGTCCTCCAGGGAGTGAAGGATATACTGGCGGAAATGATCGCGTATGACGAAACTGTACGTGCAATGGCGCGGGAGTTCGCGTTCGAAGGCGGATATTTCGAAATCACTCCGAAAAACAAGAAAGACTCGGCCTTCTCCGGCTATATCGGTAAAACAGTGCCGGTCCATGAATTGTCAAATGATGAACTGCTCCGTCTTTTCGCCGCCGAAGATGAGAAGGATGTCAGGTTGAAGCTCGGAGTTCAGCTTTTCCGTATCACGGAGCTTTTACGGCATCACTTCATCTCCAATCCAGACGCCTCTGGTTTCGACCTGATATGTGAAACCATCGATGACAGCTGGCTGCGGCTGCTTCAGCCTATTATCGAACGGGACGTCAAAATACGGCTTCGGGCTGATGCCGAGACCTGGGCGGTGCGCCTGGCGATCGTCGATCTGGAAAAGGCATATTGCACGGAAATCGCCCGCGGGCCATTATTGATGGTCAATCTAGACTCCGCCAGGCAGGTGCTGTTTCTGGCGGTAAGCGGTACCGGCTCGCTGCTCGGCACCACTACCGAAAGGAAACCTCAGGACGGAAAACCATCGGTAAGCGAGCGTCTCAGACAGTTTCTCGGCAGGTACAGGGCCGAAAAAATATGCATTCTGGAAAACGAGGAATCGGATTTCATAAACGAATTGCTCGCACAGGCATTTTCCGGCTGGGATATTGCCCCCGAAATCACCACGATCAAGCCGGCAGGATCAAGTACCTCTCCTGTTAAATGCGAATGGATCCTCCGGGAATTCGACACACTGCTCGACAGTACAATGAAAAAGCTGTATGAGGAAGCCCTTCTTCATCTCAAACCGATATCTCTTCTCCCCAAGGTAGGACTGAAATTCTATAAAGTTCACCCGTTTCAGCATTCGATCGGCAAAGATCGTTTTCTGGAAATAATAGTCCGCATCCAGACGATGCAGCAGCTTATCGCGGGTGTCTCGATCAAGGAAATTCTCGATTCCGCGATACGGAAAATACCGGCCGTGTCACCTCAGCAAATTCAGTCAATCCGGGCTGCAGACAATGAAGGTTCAATAGGTTCGAAAAATGACTTACTGAAAGTGGCCGGAATCACGGAGATCGCTTTTCGGAACATATCGGGTTTCATAGTAATCCCGGGTGCGGATGGTGTTCTTGATCGCACAGTCGTGCATCCCGATTATTACGAGTGGTTTTCCGAAATGGCCGGGCAACTCAATGTATCGGTTGACACCCTTGTTTCCGAACCCGAGTATATGCGCTCCTATGTCACCGATGACGTGAGAAAAAAGATATTCATCGAAAAGAAACTCATCGGTCATGCGGCGGCCTCGCGAAGATACATCCTGCAGCCTGCGAACAAAGTACGGCGAAAACTGAAACTGAGCGAAATCACGGAAGGCGCCATCGTTTCCGGAAGGGTGACCAATATCACCCAGTTCGGGGTATTCGTGAACATACACGCAGTCTGTGACGGTTTGATCCATATTTCACAACTTGCCGATGAATACGTCGAGACACCTGAGCAGGTCGTTTCGGTAAACGACCGGGTCGATGTGCGGATTCTCAAAGTCGATGTCAAGAAACGACGCATTTCGCTTTCCATGCGGAATCTCGGCACGATGGCTCCGAAAGTCCGTCCATCACGCGGACAGCTTGACAATCTGGCAGAGTATTTCAAA
Source organism: uncultured Fibrobacteraceae bacterium (assembly GCA_964529145.1). Classification (GTDB taxonomy): domain Bacteria; phylum Fibrobacterota; class Chitinivibrionia; order Chitinivibrionales; family Chitinispirillaceae; genus JAFGNB01. The sequence continues at coordinate 3,678 of CAZGVZ010000419.1, forward strand.
AATCGCTGAAAAAGATCCATCATACCTGTGATTAATAAAGGGATGCTTCTGCGTACGCCGCTCAAGCGGATGGCGGCTTTCAGCCGTGGTGGTCGATTCTGCGCGTAATGCCTTCCGACCAGAGTTCTTCTATCGCATAGAACTTACGCAGGTCGGGCAACATGATATGAACCACCACGTCGGAGTAATCCAGAAGAATCCACCTGCCCTCCTCGAGTCCTTCACTGCACCATGGATGTGTATCCAGACGTGCCAGGCGATCCATGACGCGATCGGCGCATGCACGGGTGTGGACGACGTTGTCCCCATGGCAGACTATGAAATGGTCCGCCGTCCCGGACACCTTGCGGAGATCGATGACGACGATTCCTTCCCCAATCGCTTCAAGAAGGGCTTCGGTGATGCATTGAACGAGTTTTTCACCGGCAAGCGGTTTTGTGATGTGCTTTTTCATTGGATTCGTTCCCGGTAGTCCGGACCCACAATAACGGTCGCGTCGTAAAGTGTTTCCCTTGTTCTGATCAGTACCATATTGCGCGTTTTGAGTACCGCGGCGACCTGTGCGGCAATGGTGGTATCACTTGTGCGTGAGATGACCATAGTCTCGGGAAAATTCCAGTGTTCGGCATTGCCGATGTTTTTCACATCGAAATGATTTTCTCGAAGGAACGAGGCCATACTGTGGGCTATGCCTTCGGTTCCGCAGCCATTGAGAA
>CAZGVZ010000420.1:0-4388 GCA_964529145.1 uncultured Fibrobacteraceae bacterium
ACATGCGAGAATGAGAGGTCAAGATGACGCATCAGCGGAGCGGCAAGCTCGGGTTTGTTGTCGAACGGCACCATTTCATCGAGGATCGACCAGTCCCCCGTCTCTCTAAGGTAGGCGGAGGTGCCGTAAATCAGCCATAGCGGGTCATCATTGAAGTTCCCTCCAATGTCGTTGTTGCCTTTCTTCGTGAGCGGCTGGAATTGATGATACGCTCCACCATCGGGAAGCTGGGTCGCCGCCAGGTCGAGAATCCTCGCGCGTGCCTGCAATGGCATCTGATGAACGAATCCCGCGATGTCCTGGTTCGAGTCGCGGAAGCCGAGCCCTCTTCCGATACCCGATTCGAAATAGGATGCGCTGCGGGAGAAATTGTAGGTGACGATGCACTGATACTGGTTCCAGATATTGACCATCCGGTCGAGTCTGTCTTCGCCGCTCTGTACCGTATAGCGCGACAGAAGGTCGTCCCAGCAGGCGCGCAGCTGCGCGAACGCCTCCTCCACAGCCGCGACGATGGAGAACCGGCGGATGATCTCCTGTGCTTTCTTCCTGTTGATGATCCCCGGTGCCTGCCATTTCTCGTCCTCCCCGTTTTCGACATAGCCCAGCAGGAAGACCAGTTCAGCGGTTTCTTTGGGCTTGAGGGTGAGCGACAGGCTGTGCGAGGCGATGGGCGACCATCCGTCGGCCACGGAGTTGCGGGAGGCTCCATTGACCACTACCTCGGGATTGTCAAGGCCCCCGTAGAGCCCGACGAACTGCTCGCGGTCGGTATCGAATCCCGCCACCGGTCTATTGACAGTATAGAACGCGAAATGGTTCCTGCGCTCCCGGTACTCCGTTTTATGATAGATGGTCGATCCGTCGATCTCCACTTCACCGGTATTGAAGTTGCGCTGAAAGTTGGTCATATCGTCCTGCGCGTTCCAGAGGCAGAATTCCACAAAAGAAAAAAGGGTGATCTCCTTTTCCTTGGCCGAGTTGTTGGTCAGTTTGACCTTGTGCACCTCCGCGTTTACCCCAAGCGGTACGAAGAAAAGCACTTCCGCAGACAGGTTGTTGCGCGTTCCGGACAGGATCGTGTACCCCATTCCGTGCCGGCACTGGTAATCGGTCAGTCCCCGTCTGACCGGTTTCCATCCGGGCGACCAGAAATCGTCCTGTTCCTTGATGTAGAAATAGCGGCCGCCGTTATCGATCGGGATATTGTTGTATCTGTAGCGAAGAATCCTGCGCAACCGCGCGTCCTTGTAAAAGCAGTACCCCCCGGCGGTATTCGAGATGAGTGAAAAGAAGTTTTCGGTTCCGAGATAATTGATCCAGGGCCAGGGGGTTTGGGGCGTGGTGATCACGTATTCACGCTTTTGATCGTCGAAATGGCCAAATTTCATGGTTTCCTCCGTATAATGGCAGGCCGCAGGCCTCTGTGCGCCCGAATGGTGAAGAATAAAACGGGTAAAAATAAGTTATGCCCTGAGGCGTGGCATAGAACCTTAACATCGGAAAGAGCGGCATTGCCAACGAAAACTCATGGCCGCTCCGGCAAAACTGGCCGGCGCCGGTGAATGATACTTACCGGGGCAGGTTATGGAGTAATACAGCCGTTTCTCTTTATTGGGTTTGGGTGGCTTAATGGGATACCTTTTTTCGTAACCAGGCTATTACGACGGCCGCCGTACCAAGCAGTTTACGCGCAAAAGCCGCCATGACGGGGAGAGCGCCGTCGATCAACAGAAGCCGCAACGATTCCGGATACATACCCTCTTTCAATCCTTTACGTGCCCAGCATTGAATATGGCCGCCGATCAGTGCATACCGGTCCAGCAGACGGCCATTCCCCCCGGGGTATTCTCCGCGGCGCTCCAGTTCCAGGATCAGTCTGCATTTTTCGATGTTCCGTCCTGTTTCATGGATCGAATTTCCCCCGTGAATTCTGTACTTCACGGTAACGGGAGCATCCATCAGAACGCAGGGACCCGCCGTGCCTGCACGCAGGATGAAATCGAGATCATCCACCGGGAACGTCCCTGACTTGAACGAGACCTTTCCGCTCCTGACGATGGATCCTTCAACCACAAGAAAGCTGGTACTCAGCCAGATCGATCTGCGTTTGGAGAGCAGGTCCTTGAACACCTCATACCCGGCATTCCTCACGTTTTCATTGTTGGATTCACGCTTTTCCGGAAGGGGACCGAACCCTTTTCCCTTCGCGAGGATGAGAGCCGGCGTGACACGTTCCACGATACCGTGATAAATGGACAACGCGTACGGCAGAAGCAGATCGTCACTGTCAAGATAGACTATATACTTTCCTTTCGAGACCGAAGCTCCGTAATTCCGGCTCCGTTCAGGCCCTTGTTTGCTCCTTGAGAATCCCCTTACCCGGTTCCCGAACGAACGGATCACCTCCGGGGTGCCGTCGGTCGAGCCGTCATCCACGACGATCGTTTCGTATTCCCCGAAATCCTGCGCCAGGACGGACTCCACCGTCTCCCTGAGCAGAGCGGCGCGGTTATGGGTTGGTATCACGACACTGAACTCGGGAATTCGCACGCTTTCCTCAGTCAACTACCACCGCCTTTGCAGGATCCCGCCATTGCATGCCCCGACAGCCCGGGAAAAACAAAAAATCTGCACTGCATTCCAGGTTGACCTCTTGCTCCACCGGCAGAGCCGGCGCCTCCTCGTATAGAACATACGGAAGGCTTTTTCAACAGATGCCTTACCGCACCGGCGAGCAATGAAAATACCGCGGGCCAAGGGCGCGCCGTTTCTTTCCCGAGCGGGTTTCCACCTTGTTTTTCTCGTCCGAAAATGGTATATATACCAGACAAAAACAACCCGGTTCGTTCGATCGTCCGGGAGACGGGTCAACTCACCTCTCCCAAGGCTCATGGTTCAGCGGATTTTGGACCATTCCGGCGGAAAGCGAACGACAGCTCCCCATGCTGGATCGGGCCGCGTGTTCTCGAATCCCGCTCATGCCAGGTGTAGCGGTCAAAAGTGATAGAACGCGATGATAGATCGATGAATACGGGGTCCGTCCTGAAAACAAAGGGCTTTTCAACTGTCGCGATCGCCGATTCTTCAGTCGACGAATTATGGAAAGAGTATCTCCAACATCATCCGGACTCTCTCATTTTCCACCATCCCGCGTGGTTCGCCGCACTCGAAGCGGAGAACCGAAGGAAAGTCATAAGGCTGATCAGCACCAACGAAAGCGGCCGGATCAGCGGCCTTCTTCCACTGCTGGAAACTCGCGGTATTCCATTCGGCTTTACCGGAACAGTCGGGTCCCGCAGATTATCCACCCTCCCACGGACTCCTCTCTGCGGCCCCATCGCCGACAACAGGCAGATCGAAGCGCAGCTCTTGAAAAAAGCCCTCGAAATCTGTACGGAAAGGGGAGTGAAGCTGCAATGCAAATCCATGAACCCGGATCTCAATGCGGAAATCCCGGAAGTGCAGCGAATCCGCTGGCGAACCTCCTATGTGAAATTTTTTCCGGATTCCTCCGAGTCGATGAGATTCGGCAGCCCCCGCAATCACCGACGTATTCTCACCTCCATAAGAAAAGCGGCTTCATCCGGAATTTCGGTCTTCATGTCGACCAATCGCGAGGAAATCGTACCCTGGCATCGTCTCTATCTTGAAACCATGCGGCGGCACTGCGTCCCCGCACGCTCGCTGCGATTCTTTCTTTCTTTGTGGGACAACCTTCAGAGGCACGATTCTCTACATCTGGTGGTTGCCGTGCATAGTCGTGGCAAAAGGCGGAAAATGGTTGCCGGTTCGATCTTTTTGTCATTCAAAAAAGACACTTATTACGCTTTCAACGGCAGCGATCCCGAGTTTTTCCCTCTGCGGCCGAACGACCTTCTGCAATGGTTCTTTCAATCCTGGGCGCATCGACATGGTTTCGCCTCTATTGACCTCGGTGAAGTCTCCGACGGCAATACGGGTTTGAGGGATTTCAAACGCAAGTGGGGTACAGAGGAGAGGCAGATCTATCATTATTATTATCCCGCTTCACCCGAACGGCGCACTTCCTTCGGAAATGTCCCCCTGAACTCTCCCCTCGCGTCACTATGGCAGAGAGTTCCTGTCTGTGCTACCGGCTTTATCGGGCAATGTATCAACTGGTTTCTTTGAAGCTTGCGCTGACACGGTAAACAGCTGTCATTTCAATAATTATGTAGTCTCTACGAATATAGTGTTGCTTTTTCTATCGAGATCTAGTATAATTATAAGCGTGAATAAAATCACAGTGTGAATTTTATAACGTGATCGCAGCTAAGAGAAATTCCGATGACACCCAAAAAAACCCTCGAGCGCCTGATCCTGTACAGGATAATACTCGAACAAAAAGCCGCCCAGGGCATCACTCA
>CAZGVZ010000421.1:0-4382 GCA_964529145.1 uncultured Fibrobacteraceae bacterium
GCGGGATGTGATGTGCTCATAAGCGGCCATTGCGGACCCAAGGCGTTTCTCGCGCTCTCTAAGGCCGGGGTCCCTGTGTATTCGGTCAATGGCGGAACGGTGCAGGAGGCCATGGATGCATACATGGGCGGGTCGCTTCGGCGGCTCGAAAACGCCGATGTCGAGGGGCACTGGTGAAAATCCTGCTATTCAGAGGTAAATGCCGGGATAGAAGCCGCACTTAACCTGTAGTACGACCGTAAGCATTTATGGTATTTACTTTTATAATCAATCACTTCCACTTCATTATCCGTTTCGAAGAGAATCTGAAAGGAACCTGTCATGAAAATAGCGATACCTACCGCGGAGGGCCTGCTCTGCATGCATTTCGGACATTGTGAAAAGTTCGTCATCATCGAGGTGGACGATTCGACAAAAAGCATCATATCGAAAGAAGAGGCCGTTCCTCCGCCCCATGAACCCGGAATACTGCCGAAATGGCTTCAGGAAAAGGGAGCTACAGTCATTATTGCCGGGGGAATGGGTATGCGTGCGCAGCAGTTATTCGGGCAATACGGGATCGAGGTCGTGGTCGGCGCGCCATCATCACATCCGCAAACCGTGGCGCTCGACTGGCTCAAAGGGAGTCTCGTCACCGGGATCAACTCGTGCAATCATTGACTGAAGAGCCGATGACGGACAGAATCGCCGCTCTCGCGGAAACGGGTGAACGAATCATTTTGCACATCGATACCCTTCCGGTTTTTTTCAGGCTGCTATCGATAGAAAGGAGACGCAGCATGCAAATCGGCGGTGTGAACATCCTCGATACCACACCGCTTTTTTCAGCCGGCCGCGCCCCGCGGTATTTCCGTTCTTTTCAATCGGCACGCGGCAGACAGTGGAAAGACCGGCCTCCTTGGGGATCGATACGACCGGTCGGCCATGTACCTTCGGAGGGCCCGGTATGAACATCGCCATAGCGAGCGGCAAAGGCGGTACGGGAAAAACCACCGTTGCCGTGAATCTGGCGGTCCTGCTCGGAGAGCGCGGAGTGGAAGTCGCGTACGTCGATTGCGACGTGGAGGAGCCCAACGGTCATCTTTTCCTGAAACCCTCTATAGAACGAAGCGCACCGGCAAAAGTTTCGGTTCCCGTCATCGACGAGTCGAAATGCGACGCGTGCGGAGAGTGCGTACGGTTCTGCCGATACCGTGCGCTGGCCCGGCTTGGAAAAAACGTGATTCTGTTTCCGGAACTCTGCCATGGATGCGACGGCTGTTCTCTGATCTGTCCCGCGGGAGCGATCTCCCGTGGCGACCGTGAAATCGGGCATGTCGAAATTGGACGTGCGCAGGGGATGCGTTTCGTACATGGACGCCTCAATATCGGTGAGGCCATGAGTCCTCCCCTGATACGACAGGTTCTGCATCACGCGACCGGGATGCGACATTCGATACTCGACTCGCCGCCGGGTACCTCCTGCCCTGTCATAGCTTCGCTGCACCGGGCCGATTTTGTCGTACTCGTCACAGAGCCCACACCGTTCGGACTCAATGATCTCGGGCTCGCGATCGACATGGTCGTTCGGCTCGGACTTCCGTTCGGGGTAGTCATCAACAGGGCCGACCCGGAACGGGACGATGCGGAGCGGTTCTGCGCGGAACGCAGGGCCCGTATTCTCGCGACCATACCGGACGACCGTCGAATCGCCGAAGCGTATTCGAGGGGCGAACTGATCGTAAAAACGGTACCTTCGGTCGAAAAAAGTTTTACAACACTCTGGAATTCGATCGTGGAACGGGCAGGCACATGAAAGAAATCGTCATTATCAGCGGTAAAGGAGGTACAGGAAAAACCAGCATCACCGCCTCTTTCGCCGCGCTCGCGGAAGGAAATGCGGTGATCGCCGACTGCGATGTCGACGCGGCGGATCTGCACCTCATTCTTGACCCGCAAATACTGCGGCGCGGTGAATTCTCCGGCGGCTACAAAGCCCGCATCAGAAACGACCTCTGCTCGGGGTGCGGGAGGTGTGCGCAACTGTGTCGTTTCGACGCGATACGGATGGTCCCCGGGAACGACCCGTCTTCCGGGATAAAATATTCAATCGAACCGGTAGACTGTGAAGGGTGCGGTACCTGTGCACGGTTTTGCCGGTCCGGAGCGATCGGATTCGAAGAGGATATCAGCGGCGAATGGTACGTTTCCAGGACCCGTTTCGGTACCATGGTCCATGCCAGACTGGGCATCGCGGCGGGGAATTCCGGAAAACTGGTTACGCTCGTCCGCAACGAGGCGAAAAGAGCGGCGATGGAACAGAATGTGGAATACATGCTGATTGACGGTTCACCGGGTATAGGTTGTCCGGTGATCGCCTCGATCACCGCCGCGGATGTCGCCCTCATCGTTACGGAACCAACGGTTTCGGGCGCCCACGATCTGCGCCGCATAGCGGATCTGGCACGCCGTCTCGGCGTGCCTGTGGTGGTATGCGTAAACAAATGGGACATCAACCCGGCGGCCGCCATGGAGATAAGAAGTTTTGTCAAGCAATCCGGACTCGATTTCGGAGGCTTTCTCAGGTATGACAAGTCGTTCTGTGAGGCTCAGCGCGCGGGTAAAACGGTGATCGAGTACCGGAAAGGGGAAATCGCGGACGATATCCGGAGCGTCTGGGGTTCGGTGATCAGCCGATTTTGACCGTGCGAAAAGGAGCCGGGATATGATGTGTAGATACCGTTGCGCAGAGTGCGGGAGAAGGTTCGAGAGATGCAGGAAACCGGGCGATACGAAAACCGGGGTATGCCCGGCATGCGGAGGCAGAGTTTCCATCGTTTCCCGCCGCCGTCCCGGAGAAACCGCCGGGGTCGCGGATAAAAACGGAGGCCGGCAGTGTCCGGCTGACCTCTCTTGGTTAGATTACCTGCCTCGGTAAGAGAGGTCAATGTGATCCCTATGGGATTTTCAACAAAAGGACCACGGTCTTTGGCCGTGGTAGTTGATTCGATGGCGCGCCTGCCCGATTACGGTTTGAGGCCCTGACCGTATTTCCTGTTGAAGTGATCCACGACCAGTTTTCCAATGAGCTTCAAAGTGTGGAAGACCCCGACCCCGCGAGATGCGACCGCCTCACTCCAGAGAAGACCGCGATCGTTGAGCAGCCGGTTGAGTTCCTCTACCGCAAGCGCGTTGGGAAGGTCCCTTTTGTTGTACTGGATTACCATCGGTACGTTCTCCGGCCTAAACCCGTTGATCGCGAGGTTGTCATCGAGGTTTTTGTAACTCTCGATATTCTCGCCGATCTTGTCCGGTCCGCTGTCCGCGACGAATACCACGCCGTCGACCCCCCGGAGCACGATTTTACGTACCGCGTTGTAGTAGACCTGACCTGGCACGGTGTACAGATGGAATTTCGTCGAAAAACCCCGTATCCTGCCCAGATCGAGCGGCAGGAAATCGAAGAAGATCGTCCGGTCCGTCTCCGTGGCCAGCGAAGTGAGCTTACTCTTGATGTCGTCGGGTGTTTCCCTGTGTATCACCTGAAGATTGGTGGTCTTCCCGCTCAATCCCGGACCATAATACACGATCTTGACGTTCATCTCCCGCCGAGCGTAGTTCATCGAAGCCATAGCTGTTTCCCGAAAGCCTCCTGTACAGCGGTAGTGATTTTATCCCGAATCCGGAAGCGGACGTGACCATCACGGCACAAAAGTTCAACTGCGCCCGTCCACTATGGACTGCGGAATGCCCATGCGCCCTCATCCACATCTCTTCACACGGCAGCGGATCCTCCCCGGAAACGAAAAATAAACTCACTTTCCGTTCAGGTCCGGAAATACGCGTCTGAGTTACCCGGGGGACACATAAAAATAGGTGAAAAGAGTCCGGACAGGCAATTCCTATTGTACCACTAATTCGCCCGATGAGGGAAGAACTACCGGGATCGAGTCTCCCGGCTGTAGTCTGAATCTGCGGAATATGGATTATTTGTTCAGGTCCGGTATGTTAGATACGAACGGCGGGCTCCACCGGAGCGAAGCCGAACCGCACTTCGCCAAGCGATGGTCCCTTCCCCGCCCCAAGGCATTGTCCCTGTGGTTTTAAACACCTCTAACGGTAAATCCTGAACGCTTTAGACCCGCTTCCCGACTGAAGGATTCCCGCGGCTTTCCCGCCGCATGTCGAAACTGCGAATCCCGCGGCATTGACATTGAATCGAAATGGGATCATGCGGCCCCGGAGGTCATACAGCAGGACCCGTTCACGTCCGTGATGCCTGATTTCCAGCGGGCTCCGGAAAAAACTCCCGACGATTGAAGTCACTTCGGATTTTCTGAGTACAACCGGCTTGCCGGTTTTCGGTATGGAGAAGAACGTCACATGGTATGCGGCTTCGATGC
>CAZGVZ010000422.1:0-4365 GCA_964529145.1 uncultured Fibrobacteraceae bacterium
ATAAGAAGGGACATGAGTACCCCCGGCAATATAATCCTGGGTACCGAACGTAACCAGATTTAGCAATGTCGTTCCTGTGATGGTGAAGAATGTAGTAGCCAAACCTATAGCGATCGATTCCCAAACTTTTAGAGGTCCAGAGATGATGGAAACAACAATTGTTATAATCAAAAAGATCGCTGAGAATACCCAGTACTGCCAGGGTATATCATCTTCATCCCATTGTTTATAAAAATATGATGTACTTCCGCCGATGTTTTCATCAGGTACAAATATCTCTTTCCGGGTGATTACCCCGGGTCCATAGGAAAATCCCAGACCGACGGGTGAGGCTTCCTGATTATATTTTATACCGGCGCTGTAATAGAGATTGATGGGGAAATCTTTTCCTCCAACCCCCCTGACAGTCTCCAATGGAATCCCGAAACCCATTGCACCGGTAGCGAGATTCACTGTTTTCTCAGGATCTAGAGTAGGTTGGGCAAAAGCACCATTCCCTGAACCTAAAAATATGTTCAATAGAATAATAGATTGGACATAGTACAAAATGCGATGTTTTTTCATAATATTTATCTTTGTTAATTTGAAAAGAAATATGATCATAAATGTTTTTCGATTTTTTAGTGTGTCACGTGGCCGGCCTTTATGTCAATGTTTTTTGAAATCCTATGGGATGGTAATGGAAAAAACATATTGATAGATTCAAGTAACATCAACATCTATTTGGGCTTTAATATCTACTAAAAAGGACATCTGTTCTGTTGTGATATGAACACTTGGAATCTGATTTTCATCATCCAATTCTATCCAAATCTGCAATTCAATATAATTACATTGTGCAAATAATTTAATTAAATGCGATTTTGTTTTTAATTCATTAATTAGATTTATCTATTGCAGAACCAAATCCTTTTTCATAGGTTGCAATTGATGTAATCGTAATTATATTTTCCTCGTATTTTTTCCCTGGCCGCTTATTCCAAATATCACCCTTCCTTGCAATCTCTAATTCTGGTAAATTCACAGAGGCGATAAGTCTATCTTCAATTCCAAATCCAGCAATATTGGCTCTACATTTTCCCATCTTTAAAATCCTTTTATATTGTACCCCGTAGGTTCGCCCGGGCCACTTCCACCTTTAGGTTTTAATGACAATATCACCGTTTGGTTTTCTGTATAAATCAAGTTTACCAGAGCTCTTTCCATGTGGTGACTTTAAATCTTCAATATTTATTAGCCATCTTTTTGTATATGCTTTTTTAATTCTTTAATTTCATCATTAGTAAGAGGGTTATCCTGTTTCCCATTCTCATCGGGGTCTAATTTAGGATTTGTCGATTGGTCTGCAGAAGAAATATTATGTTGATTCTGCGCCGACTACCCACCTTGCGCATTTGCCATCTGTGATACTTTTGAAATCTCAGAAGATAACGATCTCCCTTGCTCAGCCATTTTAATCGTGTTATGTATTACAACACCTGAACCGACGGCCGAAGAGGCAAATAACATTGCTTTACCAACTTCGATTACTGGTCTTATACCTATTATTAAGGTGGTGGGCCCCAAAACTCACCATCAGGATCTATATTGTTTACTGGATTATTATTGCAATATCCATATGAATAAAAATCCTGATCTTCAGGATCAACTACCCCCCCCAGCTCCCCAGTTCCTGATCATAATATCTCCTACCGATTAGGTTCTATAGTTTTTCGGCAAGGAGAAAACGTTCTTCGGACTTTCCGTCCCCGTTTTTCAAAGAGCGTGATCTATGTAAAAAAAGAGCGATTTATATTAAAAAACTACTGAAGAGAAGCTAAAAACAGGAGTAATGTAAGATAATAATATAGTTAGCGCACGCGATAAACCGTCAATGATATTTTTATATATTTTTTGCCCGTGGATGAATGGCTTGAACAACCCTTTTCAGACCGTTTTTTCAACGGAAGTATACAGATACATGGCCGATAACCGGTTGTGTCCGAGCAGTTCCTGGATAACCCGGATACTGCAGCCGTTTTTCAGAAGATGAGTCGCACAGGCATGGCGGAGCAGATGCGGCCGGATGCCGACCCGGTCCCGCATTGTGTAATACACACTTTGCACGGTTGTGCGCAATGCGAATCGGCTCCGATCTACTCACCCTAAGCCCCGCTCTTCAAAAAACAGGGATGTCAACGCAACCGATCGCGCCTTCCGCGGGCAATATGGCGGGCTTTGTCAGTCACGCCGCTCGCATAGGTAGGCTTCGCATCGGGATTGATAGACTTTGAAAACAAGCGGTAAACCCCACTACGACCTGTACCCCGATAAACGGTGCGGATTAACGATGAGATCGGAAAGGTGCGGTTAAAAGGAAGGATGGGTGTGTTTTTTGATTTTTATAGGGGCGGAGGGAATTATTTGCTTCTGTTCCGACGGAGGCACACGTGTTTTTTCTGTCACTCAACAGGGAAGAGCACGGCCTGATGGCCGTGGCACACGATCGACTTTTTTATCGATGGCTAAATGAAAAATAATTCTTCACATATGAACAGAGCACCCGTGCGTGGAACACAATCGCCTTCTTTATCGATAGCATACTGAAAATTAATTCTTCACACGTGGAATGGGCACCCGTGCGTGGAACGCCTGCCGGATCGATGCCCCTTGAGTTTTTCGGGGCAGAGGAGGGCAGATTATTTCTTTGGTGATTCATTGAAATGTTTCACACATTTCCAGAAATCAAAACTGCATGGCCTGTGTATCTTGCCTTTAAGAAAATCGCTAACACCCTTGTTGATCATTCGCTGCATTTCAACACTGCCTAAAATTCCGCAATTAGTTTCATTTTTCGGCAACAAGCCGCAACAAAACAAATAGAAAGGAACTCTCTTTTTAATGTCAAGTACACCATAACAAGCAGCTTCACCTACGCCGGTTGAGAACAAAAGATAATCGTCGCCAATCCAGCTTTCCTGATATATTGCTCCGGCTGGATGCCCTACAATCTCGACAATGTCGCTAACAGTTCCAATACTATAAAGCACTTCCTGCAAAACCTTTGTACTCACAACCCGAAATACTTCATCCCTAGTTTTCAAAAATGTGTTGTTTCCATGGGGCGACCATGTCGTTTCGCTGCGCTCATTCAAGTATCCTAATATAAGTGTGTCTTTGGTTACATCGTAAATTCCAAACCGTTTTCGCTCTTGCTGGGTCTTGAATACAAAAGCGATGAAAGAAGCGACTGGACAAACTTCGGTCTTTTCTATAGGGCTGCTAAATGTGCGTTGCCAGCTCTTATCTGTGGATCGCTCGGTTACGATTACACTGCTATCCAACAATGCAAGCAGATACTTGCCGTCCCCAGTAAGGCGTACTTCTGCTCCTATCGTATTGGACATACCCAATGCGATAAGAAAACCGATAACGATCTGCCGACTATGATTTACTTTCATTGATGAAACAATCCTTGATTAACGAAATAAGACTTGAACGTGCTATTACGACGAAAGAAATAGGAATCAGTTGGAAGTGTCGAGTAGGTAGATGGGTTAATTCCGAAATCAGTTGTGATTGACAATTTCAGGCCAGAGAAGGTCTTGCCAAAGCCGGCGTTCATCACATCTACACACATTGTCCCTGATGGATCCCAATTCATAAAATTTGCTTCTAATACGGCCTTCTGTGCGTTAATATTTGCCACAAAATCCGCCGGGCTAATTATTCCCTTCACGTCAGCATAGCCGACAAGCCCGTACCCCTGCGCTTGCATGTATTGGTGCAAATCAACTGTCTGTATTTTGCCGCCAGTAAGCATTAGAATTTGGTTGTTCCCTTTGTCGTACCCAACGTGACAAGGGAAATCACTTCCTGGTTTACGAGATAGGTATACCAAATCGCCATTGGCAGCCAATGGCTCATACGGTGTAATTCCGAGATCACGAGGCGCACCCGCAACGCCACCTTGGCTCATGATATTGCGGCCTAAAGGCGAATTCATCGTTTTCGCCATCAACGAGGCATCTATCTGAGAGCCAATGCCATATCCCATCATGCCACCTTGCACGGCCCCCATTACTGCTGAAAGCCAATCTTGAGCTTCCCAGTCACCTGGGTTAAACGACCCACTTGACATGACACCACCAGCGTACCCCATAATCGCAGCTCCTGCAATTGCTCCGATCACGTTCCATAGCTCGCCATTGGGATCAACTATCAGAATAGGGTTATTGGCGCAATATCCATAGACATTGAAGTCTTGGCTCTTCGGATCAACTGTCCCCCAGACCCCAATTTCGGGGTCATAGTATCTCCTGCCGAAATAAAACGCCCTGATCCCCCCCATCCAGTGCGTCGTGTCCCTCTCGTACGCGAACAGGG
>CAZGVZ010000423.1:0-4365 GCA_964529145.1 uncultured Fibrobacteraceae bacterium
CAACCGGAAAATATTATTCACTTTCCATTTTCAGGCATTTCTTTCTCCTTCCCTTCTGTAAGAAACGTTGCGGCTCTTTTCATTATCGCCCTGGCAGGTATCTCCGGATTCATGATGCTCGGGTCCCTGCGGAACGGGTTTTCCATCACGCCGACAGCTCCCTCGCTCGTAATGGAATTGCAGGGAGATGCCTGTTTGGTCGAAGCGGCCACCGGCAACGCAACCGTGATTTACCCACAGGGAGAAATCGCTCTTCTTCCGGGAAATACGATTCAAACTGAACAATACTCTTCGCTTAAACTGCAGATGAGTACAAATACCACCATTGAAATCGGCGAAAAATCCCGTTTCAGCGTCTCGGATCACTCAAGAAACAGGACTGTTCTGGCGCTGAAAAACGGTGGGCTCAATGCCCGGGTAAGCAAAAGGAAAAAAAACCAGCTCTTCAGGATCGAGACACCGAACGCCTTCTGCGAGGTGATTGGAACGCGCTTCGACGTCACTACCTTTCATGATGCCGCCAGGGATCTTTTCATCACCACACTTAAGGTCGAAGAAGGTACGGTCAAATTCGGTTCGGGCGACAACAGCGTCAGGGTGAAAGCTGGGAACGCCGTGGCGATCCTCGGTGACAGTATAGGCTCAATCGTTCCGGCCGACGACCCGCAGCTGCGGCAATTGCGAGAGTATCCGGGAATGGGGAAATTCCAGATTACCTCCGTACCTTCCGGAGCCGAAGTGATAGTCGACGACACAGTGAGGGGGCACACCCCTTTGTCCGGTCATGCCTCGACTGGAACCCGTTCCGTTCACGTCAAAAAAGGTCGGCTCGACTGGGCCGGTTCCATTCGTCTGGATCCTTCATCGGTCGCGACACTCGATGTGCAGCTCAATTCGCGAAAAGCACTGCAGGAAAACACGCAAAAAAGAACCGGTTCCGATCCTTCGGACAATCCAATTCTCGCCCGGGCGATTCAGCTGATTCTTACCGGCCGCTATGAAAAAGCGCTCGATGTATTGCATACCCTCACCGAAGACATGTCCATTTCTTCGCGATTGCGCGCCGCGGCCATGGTAAAGACGAGCTTATGTCATAAAAACCTCGGCAATTACGAGGCCGCCGTTTCAGTTTTGAGAAAAATCATCGAAGGAGGATACCCGGCCGATCAGAAGGACTTCGCGCTTTTCGAGGCTGCTACCATCAATAAAACGCTTCTCCACGATCCCGGAAGCGCCATAGACGACCTGCGAAGGTACACCGAAGAGTTCAGAAACGGAATCTGGATCGAGGAGGCAACGTACTCTCTGGCAGAGCTGCTCCATCTCACGAAGCGTTATCGCGAAGCGGTCACCGCCTACGAGAAGTATTGTTCCACATACCCGAAAAGTCCGAAACGGGAGCGCGCGCTATATACACTGGGTGCTGTTTATTCGCTCAGTCTCGGACAGTATGAACGTGCGGGCAAGGCATATGCAAAACTTATCGAAGAGTATCCCAGCAGCCGGTACATCGAAGACGCGGTTTTCTGGAGCGCGGACTGCCTTTTCCGGCAGGGCCATGCAAGCAGTGCACTGCGGCAGTTTACCTTCTATGTCCATAAATATCCGAATGGTCGCTGGGCAAACGAAGCAAAGACACGTCTCAAAAAAATCGAAACCGCCGAGGCGCGCTGATCTGGACCTATGAAACGCCTGGCGGTCGTCTGCATCCCGATCGTTGTTTTCCTATTCTGTGCGCTTCGTGACAATCCCTGCGATCCCGGAAGTCCCTTCCGCCGCCCGATTCTTCTAAGCCTGACGCTTCACATCAATACCGATACGGTGGAGATCGATTCCGATACCTCAGTGAACGGTTACGCACCCTTCAGGACGACCTTTTCCTCCTCGGTTGACGACCAGTCAGGTTCCGAACCTCAGCCTGGAATTATGCTGGAGCATTACCTGAACGACTCATTATGGTATCGCCGGGCTTCGGTTCCCGGTGACACTTCTATAACCTTCAAACAGTTCGGCAACCACCGGCTGCGCTTTTTTTCCATGTCCAAAAACGGGATGAAATCTGAAAAAAACGTCGAAATATCGGTGGATACGCTGATGGGCCCCAGATTCCTTTCCTTTGAGGTGATAAATGATGACCCTTTCGAACTCATACCTTCCGGCGATTCGCGAAAACCGGCGATGGTCGTAATGACGTTCGTCGACAGCAATTCGCTGATCGATTCGACTCTGGTCATGTTCAGTGACAACCTCCAGCACCCGTTCTCACACACGGAATTCTTTCCCGACGAGAATTTCATCGTTACAGACACCGTTCTCTACAATTTTTCACCGGACAAGGATTCGATCCATGGGGACAGCATCGTCTATACGGTTACGGGTTACCTTGTCGACAAATGCGGCCGGGCTACCGACACCCAGACCACTACCGTGAAGATCGTGCGTGGAGCGCAGGTAATCGGACACGCCCCGACCATCACCGGAATCAAGATCACCGATATCAACGACAAGCAGGCGGACGCCCGCAGCATCAGAGAAGGCGAAATCCTGAATTTCGAAGTTGATGCGATGGACTGGGACGGACATCTGGACAGATGGATCTGGGAATTCCGCAGCATGGACAGCGCTTTCAGACATACTACCCGGAAAGAGGGACCTCTGCCGCCCTGTGCCTTCACATTCGATACTCATGGAAAATGGACCGTTTCCGTCACGGTGCGGGACGACAAGGGGAACTCCTCTCGCTTCGAGATGGATATCGAAGTGCTGCCGAACGACGGGCCGCTGATCACGGAATTCACGGTAGAAAACGATTCGGGTCCATATTGCCTCCGACCGGTAGTAACGGTCAAGGCATCGGATGCGGACGGAATCAAGCAGGTCGTCTACGTGATCACCTCGATCACGGATCCGGAGTTCGAGCCGATAAGCGACGCTTTTCCGGAACTTCCGGTTGTCAAAGATTCCTTGCCGAACTCACTATGTCTTCCCGGCACATACCTGCTTCAGATAAATGTTCACGACAGCAGCACGAGCAGTACCGGCACATCCAAGATCGTCGATACGATCAGGGTCACCGAAGCGGTAATAGGACCGAAAATGTGATTTTTTCTGAACCCTTCGATATTTCGCGACAACATATCCATATGAAACACGCGCCGTGAAGGCGTATATTCTTTCCGGATACAGCGAACAATCCATTTCAGTGCGTGCGGGTAAACGTACTTACCTCGCATTCGTTCACTGCAGGCAGACTCCGCCATCCTCCCACGGCGGAGTCTTTTTTTATTCTCGATGTTCTCATATGAGAACAGCAACTTCGACCGCATTGCCCGACATGGAACCCAAGGCCGGGTAATAGTGACTATATTAAACTTAATCGGACGAATCCTTTAATCGATCTGCCGCGAACAACGCACAAAGGGCTCGACTGCTCGGGAGAATCACAGGTTTCCCGGTATGCCTTTCGCGACTTCAGGCCGGTTCTGTACGCTGCAGTGATGTGTTCTATCGAGAATGGATCCTCCGGGAGCCCGGCTCTGAGTTCGATTGATCAATACAAAATCCTCGAAAGGACCATGCAATGAGATTCACGGTTCGCCATGCAGCCATAGCCGTCCTGATCATTGCCGTAAAAAGCTACGCTCAGGTGGTCATCAATGAATTCATGGCCTTCAGCGCCGCCATATACCCTGACATGTGCGACTACGACGATTTTTCGGACTGGATCGAACTCCGCAACACCTCCGACAGCGCCGTTGACCTCAGAGGGTATTACCTGACCGACGACTTCGACGAACCACTAAAGTGGGCTTTTCCCAATGACGCCGGAATTCCGGCAGGAGGGTTTCTCGTGGTCAGGGCAGACGGCATGAACGCGAAACCCGGAACCGTGGATACCCTCGACTCCTATCCGTGGAACAAGAAGTTCACCACTCGAAGGTATCATGCCCCGTTCAAGCTCTCCGAGGATGGCGAGGAGATCGGGTTATACAGAATGGAAGGAAACGACATTGTCCGTGTAGACTCGGTCGTCTTCACCAACCAGTTCGTGGATGTTTCGACCGGCAGGAACCCTTCGGACGGTGACAAGTGGTACCGGTTCGATCAGCCGACGCCGGGGGCGGCGAATCTCACCGACGCGAAAACCGCGGAGGTTTCGAGCGGTTCGGTGAGCTTTTCGATCGCGGGCGGTTTTTACGACGCGCCGCAAAGTCTTACTATGACAGCGGGCTCCGGCGAAATTCACTATACAACCGACGGCTCAATCCCCTTCAAGAGCTCCAGCAAATACATCTCCCCGATCACCGTCGACAGGAATACCGTCATCCGCGCCCGCTGCATCGAGCCGGATAAACTCGCGGGAAA
>CAZGVZ010000424.1:0-2575 GCA_964529145.1 uncultured Fibrobacteraceae bacterium
TGTCGCCCAGATCGGTCAACAGCGCGAAATAGCTGGGCTCTCCCGGCATATCGTACGCCGCTTTGAACAGATCCCCGGATTTGTCCCCGAAGGCATCTTTAAGCCAATCCTTGTTGTCGGGGTCCTCGTATTCGAGATAGAGGCCGTGGCGATCCCCGTTGACATAAAGAACGACATGCCCGGCCGAGGGAACAGGGACCCCGGCGATGGCGAAAAGATCGTATGCCATTTTCTGCCTGAGGTGCCTTTCATAGTTGTAGTTCCACTCCCTGCGTTCGCGATACTTCCTGTCTTTCCTGAATTTGACTTTCCAGTTCCGCTGCTTCACTTCGGCTTTGATGAGGGTCGCCAGATAATACGCTCCCCTGTAGTGCAGTTCCACCGAGTCGAAACCCTCCGTGTCGTTGACGACGACATTTCCGTAGACGTCGTCATCTGCATACGGAGCCGCTTCCAGAAGATCGATGCTGTCCGGTTCGATCCGGATCTCTATCTTTTTGAGCCCTCCCGAAAACGTAAGACACCACATCGCCAGCACCAGCGTCACGCATCTGTTCATCCGGTTCTCCCTCGATCATCCGGTTAAGGTAATACTTTCATCATGCACTCGGTCCGCGCTTCGCGGGGGCCCCCTTGCCTTGTCCGTACAGGCCTCCCGTGTCCCGGAACTCCCACTTTAAATCTATTATCGAATTTCCACGGTATCAAGCGGTGAATGTATGGTTCGGCCGTTGTTATTTACAAATACAGCCATATCGGAAGTGTTGACCGGGTGTTGCCGCAATATGAACGATGAGGGGAGCAGGGAAGGGTATGAAGTATGCAGCAGGAGCAGGGATTTCAAAGACAAGAATTTCATCCTGATTCCCTGATCGTAAACCGGCTGTCCGTTCGTGATGGACTGCCCGGGGAGGAGCACCCCTTTATTCCGGCACGATCTCCGCGCCCCGAAAGTCAGCCTCCGGGGCTATGCCCGCTCAAGCCGGATCACGGCTGTGATTGCGCCGGTTACGGCTTCATAGTATACTGTAGTCCATGGAAAAATTCAAATGTGATAGAGAGTCGGAACATGTACGTCCGCAACCCGTTTTTATCTGCTCCGCCGCCTTCTCCGGCGATTTTCCCGTTCCCCAGGGAGAGGAGTATGCAATCTTCGGACGCTCGAATGTAGGGAAGTCGTCGTTCATCAACCATGTGCTCGAAAATCAGAACCTTGCACGCACATCACGCACCCCCGGAAAAACATCCCTGGCCAATTTCTACCGGGTGGATCCGGAGATGGTATGGGTCGATTTGCCGGGGTACGGCTATGCGCGAACGGCGGGAAGCGAACGGGAGCGGTGGTCTAAACTGATCAGGGAATACTGTGAACAGAGGGAGAACCTTCTCGGCATCATCTGGCTCATAGATATCCGCCACCCTGGAGTGCGGGCCGATCTGGAAGCGCGGGCGTGGCTCGATTCACTGGGTATTCCGTTTTTTCCGCTGCTCACGAAGAGTGACAAGGTGTCCCGCTCCGAGGCTAACGTTCAGCTTCGTAAAGCGATATCCCTTTTGCGCCTTCCCGGGGAACCGGTGATCTATTCGGTGAAAAAACATTCGTCGAGAGATCTATTCTGGGGAAAATTCGAATCGTGGCGGAAACGAAGCGCAGGCGGCGGGTAATGAGAAATGTGATGGAGAAACTGTTCTCGGGTATAGTGGAGTGGGCCTGCTGCAGGGCTGCGGGGTTCCGGGAATCCTTCGATCTCGCCATCCGCACCCTCCACGGGTGTTTCAGGCCGACCAGGGCATTGAGAGCCTCCTTTTTCGCCCAGATCTCGCGGCAGATACTCTATACCGGTGTCGAGGCGATGTGGCTTGTGGCGGTCATTGCGTTCATCTGCGGGGTCACCATTGTGCTTCAGGCGACGACGACCATGCCGCAGTTCGGCGCGACTGAGTATTTCGGAAATATCCTCGTGGCCGCGGTGGTCAGGGAACTGGGACCTTTCTTCACTTCACTGGTCGTCATCGGACGCTCTGGAGCGGCTCTGGCGGCCCATGTGGGAACTATGCGCGTGAACAAGGAGATCGACGCGCTCGAAATGATGGGAATCGACCCGGTCCATTTCGTGGCGGTTCCCGCGCTTCTAGGCATGACCATTTCCATGGTATGCCTCAACTGGTACTTCGATATAGTCGCAATAGTGGGGGGGCTTGTGGTCGCCAACCTCACCGTAAGGATTCCTTTCTGGATCTTCATCGGCAAGGTGATCGACGCACTGTCCTGGGTCGATATTGTTCTGTCAAGTTCAAAGGCGCTGGCGTTCGGTTCGGTCATAGCGATCGTGAGCTGCAGGCACGGATTGGCGGTCGCGAATATCCGCGCCGTTCCACAGGCCGCGATAAAGGCGGTCGTAGGATCGATGACCCTGACCATAGCTTTCAATATCCTCGTGACTGTGGGGTTTTATGCCCGTTAGAGTCTCCCTGGAGAAAGTTCTCGAACGCTCGGTCCGTTGCCTTCTGTTGCGTGGTGTGGATCTCGAGGTCCGGGAACGTGAGATAGTGATCATCTCCGGACGAAGCGGCA
>CAZGVZ010000424.1:2585-4363 GCA_964529145.1 uncultured Fibrobacteraceae bacterium
GATGTGATGGTGCGCAACGGAAAAGTGCTCTGGGACGAGGTTGATCTTACCGCGATGTCCCGGGAGCGGCTGCTCGATTCCCGGCGACGGGCCGGGTATCTTTTTCAGCAGAACGCGCTCATCGCGAACTACTCCATTTCCGAGAACATCGCCCTTCCGCTTCGCATCGGAGGAACGATGACCGAGAAGGAGATCGCTTTCCGGGTCGGCGCGGTGATGGAGGAGACGGCTCTTTTCGGTGTCGAAGGGTATTTTCCGGAAGGTCTTTCCACTGGTCAGCTCAGGGCGGCCGCGCTTGCCCGCGCAATAGTCAATGATCCCGACGCCCTGTTTCTCGATGAACCGGTAAGCGGCCTGGATCCGGCCACCGCGGAAGGGATCAAGTCGGTGCTTTCGGACTGGCAGCGGCGAAGGAAAAAGACCGTGCTGGCGGTCAGCCACGACCCGCACCTGTTCGGTGATCTGCCCAGCCGCTCCGTGCGCCTGGAAGACGGAAAACTGACGGATGGGGTACGGACCCGGGGGGCGGTCAGGTGAGGACAAAGGATCCGTCCTGCTCCGGTATACCGTTGGTCAGGAGGCATCGTACCCTGTTCTCCTCTCTTTTCATGGCGGTTCCGCTTCTTTCCATTCCCGTTCTGCTCGCATATACCCTCACCAAAGCGCAGTTCATGCAGCCCTGGTGCCATCTCTACGCCTCCTCCGACAATAGTTACGGTCTCTCGAAGGGGAGCCCGGTGACCGTCTCGGGCATCACCGTGGGCTATGTAAAGGATGTACGGCTTGTCAGGGAAGGCGAGGTCGGGGTGCGGTTCACCGTTCGGCGCAACTACATGAGGCTCATTCGCAAGGATACCCGGGCCCGTTTCCGCCAGAAGAACATAGTGGTAGGCGACTGGACGATCGAGCTCACGGGCGGAAGCGGAACGCAGCCCGTCGTGAGCGACTACGATACGCTTCGGTCCGAGCCGCCGATGCGTCTTGACGGAACGATCCACCAGATCACCTCGATCGTTTCGCGTCTCGAAAGCGTGATCTCGGGAATCAGCGAGGGGCGGGGCACCGTGGGACGACTATTGGCGGAAGATACAATGGTCGAGATCGCCCACGCGATCGGCCGTAATGTCGAAGATCTGGTGAGCGCCGCGGGGGCCGCGGTGCTCTTGACCGATACTCTGCTGCGCGAGTTCACCTCGCTCGGCAGAACCGGAAACGGGATTCTGGATTCATTGGGTTTTATCGCCGGACGGGTGCGCCTTTCTCTCGAGGATGTGTCCGCGATTCTGAAAAATTTCCGGGGAGCGTCGGACGATGTCGCCCCGATGCTCGATGAGGTGCGGGACGATATCCGTGAAGCCGAGCGGATGATGTCCGTTCTGCAGAAGAGCTGGATCTATCGCCGGATCGCGGGTGAACCCGAAGATCCTCTCCTGAAAGGGAGTCCATGAAAATGGCCCTGACGGTACGGTCATATGGGGTCGCGGGATTGATCCTGCTCGTGCTGTGTTGCGCCGGGAGCCGTCGGCAATTGCCAGCCAAGCTCTTGCAGCCGCTCTTCAACGTCAATTATCTTGTCGGTCATCTGAATGCACCTCTATATTGAATGGGGGCTACTCGCGTCGGGCGACAATAATCAGATCCCGGCTCGTGCGGGCATCGAAGGGCGTCATCTCGTAACCGCCGTAAAGCTTCAGCTTGCCAAAGCCGGGATTCACGTCCCGGCTTTTTTTGTTTTGCCGTTTGTGCCCGTGTTTTCTATACTGTTGCGCTATGGAAAA
>CAZGVZ010000425.1:0-4341 GCA_964529145.1 uncultured Fibrobacteraceae bacterium
TTTGATTTCCGCAGCAGTTCCGCCCTGTGCCTTCCAGTCCGCGACGATCTCAGCCGGAATTTTGTCGGGCATGGATTCATCCGGTTGTGAAAAAAGTGTGCCGGGAATCAAAAACAGCGCAAACAAAGCGGCTATCCGCAAAAAACAGGATTGTACCATAACGGTCTCCCTTGAAAAGTGAATAGCAAAAGGGAATAAATGAGTAAAATTTCCCTGCCTTGAAACCGGGGGGCCTTGTTATGAGGCTCCCGCCCTTATCGTCATTCAGATGCGCGATCGCATCCGTTCAATATCTCGAAGTCCAGTCCACACCGGAAAAATCTGCAAAGTTAAATTACCGGTGTCAGTCGTAGAGTCGGTTCATCACACCTCGGTTGTGACAAAACCCTGAGGCAGAGAAGAATATTCCTGATTATGGATTTAAACGCTTCAATCACGATCTGATCTTCGATACGACTTTTATCGTGTTCACCGGGACCGCAGACTTCCCGATGGGTATCTGTACTAAGTAAGTTATAAAAAATTATTGCAATTGTTCAAAATTTGTAATGATATTGTCCCTTCCATCGATTTAAATGTGGACCAAAGTTTTTGTGAAGGCCGTAAACCAGCCTCCGTTAATACAGGAGTTTTGTGGAACAACACCCTTCCGCTGCACCT
This sequence comes from uncultured Fibrobacteraceae bacterium, assembly GCA_964529145.1. Taxonomy (GTDB): domain Bacteria; phylum Fibrobacterota; class Chitinivibrionia; order Chitinivibrionales; family Chitinispirillaceae; genus JAFGNB01. Next base: position 661 of record CAZGVZ010000425.1, read on the forward strand.
TCCTGAGGCGGGGCAGAGCGGAGTCCGTGGAGTCATTTGTCGAGCAAGCGACCGGGTGCGTACCTGAATCGGCTATCACACGGCTCGATCAGTGGTACGGCTTGAGCGGGCGAAAGTGCGGTTTCATTTTCCAGACACGACGCCAGTGACAGGCACTTTCGAAACCACCGTCGCATTTAAACAGGTATTCAGCGGGAAAGAGACGCCTCGATATCGGCAGCGGTTCCGCCCTGTTCCTCCCAGTCCGCGAGAATTTCATCGGGTATCTTATCGGGCATGGTCTCATCCGGCTGTGAGGCAATATCAGCCGGAACAAGATGCATTGCAAGCGAAGCGGCTATCCGCAAAAGATTGCAATGTACCATAAAGGTCCTCCGGAAATGTGTCGTGCGCGACAATCCGACTCGACGTATTCGGCGGATTTTAATCTGCACGCTTTTGGGTTCCTTTTACGCATGATCCTGAAGCGGTTGGAAGGTAGAGCTGTCCCCTCCCCACAGGCACTCATTTCAATCTAGTGAATGGATGATTCGGCCACTGTTCAAAAAAAGACGACGATACTGTTCGACAGACCGTTCTCCGCATTTTTTTCTCCTGCCGGCCTCATTTATTTCACTAAGGACGCACTGTTCAGAACACACTCTCGATCGTAAACCTAAACCCTTTGAACGGAGGCAGGTCGACACAGGTGCCGAGAGTGCATTTTTTCCCCCCGCTCATTGTACCGTACTCCCCCCTTATCGTAGTTCCCTCGATTGGCTCGATCCGTACACCGACGGACGAGAAATCACGTTTCTTCGAGGTGATGGCGGAAAGAATCGTGACATTATCCCTTGCTTCGGGAAGCGATTCGTGCTCATACGTAAAGCTGACCGAAAACCAGTGTTTGAAACTGTACTCCAGTGCGACGAGGATGTTGAATACATACTGCGTGTGGACATCGCGATAAGAGGCGGGAATAAGCGATGCGTTGTCCTCTACCCAGTTCTCCGAACCGGTCGTATCGGGATTCAGGGTGAGAATGATCTTTCGCTTCAGCTCATTCATGTTTTTTTCGGCAAGAACTGGTTTGCTGTTGAGCTGGCTTTCCACGGTGACCCTGAAAGAGTGGCGTTCATGGTATGGTCCAGCTTCCACCGTTCCCGCGAGCGTACGGAACGTCACCTCCCTGTTCGGGGGATCGGGATCGATTTTGCCGAAATCCAATCCCGCTTTGACCGAAAGATAATCATTCATTTCCTGCTGCCATTCGGTGTACACTTCCCAGTATGGATCTTCCGGAACAAGCGTTTCCTGGTTTCCATGTTCATGTTTTCCTCCGAACGTGGCGTTGGCGGTAAACAGTGCCGCTTCGTTCGGCGACCAGTTCAGCAGAAGATTGTATGCGAGTTCATTCCCCATGAGATTGGATCGCAAATGCTTGTTGAGCAGATGCCATGAGTGCTGAAAGCGAACTGCCGGTGGAATGAAGAAACCGCCGGAAGCCGAGATGTCGGCCCCGGAACGGTCATAGTAATAGCTTTTATACTCGGCAAGGAGAGAAAAACTCCCGATGGCGCCGTTGACGCTGATATAGGTCGAACGGCTCGCCGGGATATCCTCACGGGCTTCATACGTGCCGTTTGACGACGTATCCAGGTAGAACTCTCTTCCGGCAAGCCAGCTGTTTTCAACCGACAGACCGAAATCACCGGCGGAAACGTTCAGTGCGGCGGAGGGAAGCCAGAAGAGGCGTCTCGGCTGGTACCAGAAAAGCGTCGTATCGTGATAGGCATGATCCAGTGGGCCGACATCGTGTGCATATCTGACTACACCTCCGCTGAGTGATCCCGAAGTGATCGCGGGTATGGCGAATTTGTCGACCGGCAGAAAGAATTCTGAATAAAGACCTGCTATCATGTCGCGTTGCCGCAAATCGGGTGAGGCCTGAACCAGAATGGTGTCCAGCGCCCCCCCAAAACCCTCGGGTGAGTATGACAAAAGCGACCGAGGGTCGTTCAGCAGGTGGTAGGGTCGCCCTGCGATGCCCTGCAGTGTCATCCGGTCAGTGCGGAAGGTGCCGTAAACACCATCGATAAGCGAGTACCGTTCGATTTCACGATCTTCCTTGCAGCTCAGGGTGAGTCCGCGTCCGAACTGGGTACCGACGTGTCCTGCTTCGATCGCCAGTTTATCGAGCTGTACGCCGAGTGTACGCATGCTGAAATATTCACGATGTACTGGCTCCACCGGATTGAAACCCATGCTCGGCTCCTCGATGTCGAATCTTCCTTTGAAGGAGAGTTTCCAGGCGGTTATGCCGAAATCGGTCGAGTTGACAAGATAGCTCCATGGCTTCGGAACATCGCGGTCGGTCTTGTATCCATCAGCGAATTTGAATTCATTTCTGCCTGAAATTGTCAGCGCACCGTTTTCAAAGAGCTGCAGTGAGCGTGCCGGGGAGTGGTGAATCAATAATATGAAAAGGTTGGTCGCTAAGGGCAAAAATCGTACTACCCGCCTGCAATCACTCTTTTTCGAGGATTTCACGTATTTCCTTCTCAAGTTTGACTTCGTCACTGGCGACAAAACCGCGTGTATGCAGATGAACCTTGCCGTCGGTGCCGATAAGATAGAGGCTGGGAAGTGCACTTACGAAATATTTCCGGCCGATCGTTTTATCCCTGTCCATCGCGACGATGAAAGGAAGTCGCCGGCTTCTTACCGTCTGCCTGACTTTGGCATCTTCGGAAGGAGCGTCCTGGCTTATCGCCAGCACCTTCAGGTTCTTGTCTTTATGTTCCGCGACGATTCTTTTGAGGAATTTGAATTCCGACATGCAGGGCACGCACCAGGTAGCCCAGAAATCGATGATGAGCGGCCCTTTCTCGATGAGGCTGTCGGTGCTGACGAGTTTATTGTCAAGATCATGAACTGTAAATGAAGGTGCCGTCGGAAGCTGCTTCTCCTGTGCCGTAGCCGGAAGCGCATGAAGAAAAAGGCATGCGAAGAAAAAAATTCCCCGCATGCCTGTAGATACCATCGTTTTCATGGCCGCTCGGAAGAGATCAGTTCAAGAGTGATACTTTTTCGGACACTGTAAAATTCTTTCCGGATACGGAGACGAGATAAATCCCGGCGCTTCGCACCCGCATGATTCTGCAAACTCCTCCAGGAAGCGTTTCCGACCCGGCGGTCGTGCCATCCAACCGGGTAAGTATGATACGCAATGGAGTGCCGCCGTTGTTTGCAACACGAAGCGTTCTATTGATGGTTGCCAGTGTAACCGGATTTTGCACGCCATTGCGCCGGATTCGTCTTTGGGTGAGGTTATCCGTCGAAGCTGGATATTCAATGATCATTTTCGGTTTGTAGTCAGGATTGGTTTCGAATTCCGAAGTGGCGATATCTATCTCCTGGGAAAAAGCAATGTTTCTCAGGAGGAATCCGAAATTCTTTTCCGGGTCGATGATGAAATCCTTGACCGTTTTAAGCACGTCGAAGCTCACCCATCCAAATTCGTTCCTGTTGACCGTTACTTCACCTATCTTCTCCGATGAATAATCACCGCCCTTGGTGGTCCAGGGCACACCCTCTGATGCGTAATTCCAGTCGGCCGCCGTATCCACCCAGTTTCGTGTCATCCGAAACAGCCCATACTTACCGGTTTCCGAACCACCGGAGAACCCTCCGACAAACAGG
>CAZGVZ010000426.1:0-1337 GCA_964529145.1 uncultured Fibrobacteraceae bacterium
GCCGCCCGATCTCCAGAGCGGCCTTCTTGAGATTGTCGATCTGCAGGCCGGCGTTCTTCGCGTGATTCACGGCATTTTTCGTAGTCAAGCTGGATTTTTCCGCGTTCTTCGAAATTTCGTTGATTGTTGCGGTCATCTCCTCTATCGACGACGACACCGTGGAGACGCTGTTGCTGGCATCGTCCATCTAGCTCTTGATTTTTAGTATCTGCGCGTTCATCTCGTTCGATGCATCGGTGATCGACTTCGTTCCTGAGGAAACGGATACTCCTTCCTGTCTGATCTCGTTTGACAGGGAGGCCATCTCTTCGGAAGCCGTTTTCACCGTCACCGATTTCTACGAGATGGTCGAAATCATCTCCTGCAAACTCACAATGAAATTGTTGAAATATTCCGACAGCGCGCCGATTTCGTTTTTCGATAATATCGCGAGTCTCCTCGTCAGGTCCCCGTCACCTTCGGAGATGTCGCGCAGACCGGCAACGACGTTTTCGATCGGCTTGATCACGATGTATTGTATGCACAGGAACAGTACACCGATGAGCACCAGGCCGAGGACGAGTGTCGAGACGGTCAGGCTGACCGTCAATGACTTCAGGTGTTTTCTGGTGAATTTATCCGAGAAGAAGACGGTGACGACACCCTGTATTTTTCCATCTTTTTAGATCGGTGCCGACGAGGTAAAATCGCTTTCCTGGTCGATACGTTTCCGCAATACGGGAGCCCATGATTCATCGCGTTGCGCTCCATACAAGACCGAAGAATCCTGGGATACCTGATAACGATCGCGCACACCTCGTTCTGCTGGAATCGGGACAGGACGAGGTCCGTCACTGCGACATCGTCCATGTTCCAGAGCGGAGTCACCACCGCCTTCGCGAGTTGATTAGCGGTGATCTCCGCATTGCCCTGCAGGGATCGCAGAAGGTCGTGTTTCGAAGAGTGATACGAATACAATGCATTGATGAGCAATGGTACCATCGAAGCGAACACGACCACCAGCGAGATCTTGAACAAGATCCGATTAGTCAGTTTGATTATCATCCGTCCCGTCCCGGTTATCAAATTATCGTTAAAAAAAGGCTATTGCCTTTTATTTGAAGTTCGATACGAAATAGGCTCCGAGGCACAGATCGTTCGCCTTCTTACCCGCGCTGTTGGTGAAAACCGCGGTTTGAAGCTGACAATGCTTTCCGAGGTTCTTTCCAATGTACACCGACCAGTACAGTCCGGGTTTGTCGGCATCCGCGCGCATCGCACTGTATTCGATTTCCGCCGTGGCGATATCGAGTATACCCCCTGTCGGCAAGGTCACCCCCACCATGAAGGGAAAGTGC
>CAZGVZ010000426.1:1347-4317 GCA_964529145.1 uncultured Fibrobacteraceae bacterium
TACGCCGTGGCGCTCACGCATATGAACGAAGAAGTGCGCGTCGATATCTTCGTTGTTGATGTCACGGATCCCGAGCTCAGCGAAGATTTTCTGTCCTTTTATGTAATAATAGAGTGCGTCGAAGGCCAGGGCATGGAGCACAGGAGCGTTTTCATCATGGACCAGATCAAAGAAATTCGACCGGTAAGTGACCGATGTCGAGAATCTGTCGGCTTTTTTCACCGTTTCCTTCATCATGAAATAAGCCTTGTTCAGGTTCTTCTGATTGACCCCGAGCGTTATTTGAGAATTGAGCATTCCGATATCGTGAATGAACATCGTTGCATTGTGCAATGCGCCGGGGTAAAGATACGAACCACCGAAACTGCGCTGGGCGTAATCGCCGAAATGGGATCCGTTGCCGTATTTGAGCGGCATAAGACCGATCTTTATCTTGAGTGCGTGTGCCTGGTACTGCGCCCACCCCTGGATCACCTGCAGTTTCGATTCGTTTGTCGCGGTCGTGATGATCGCGTTGGTGGCAGGGTCGAACGTCGCGCCGCTGATATAGTCGAATCCGTACCCGGCCGGGTAGATACGCAGCTGAATTACCGAGGAGAAATTTGTGTCATTGTAGTTCGCGGCAAAATTGATCCTGCCCCACAGCAGATCGAGATTGTCTTTAGATTTGACGTCTCCTACATTTTTTATACCGAGAATACCCGCATCTCCGGAAAAGGTGAACTGGCCAAAAACATTGGCTGCAAGCAGCATGAACACCATGAACAGTGTCGCGCTTCTTCTCATACCGACTCCTTTTTGTTGGGATTGTGGAACCATTTTCTACCCGAAATGATTCTGAAACACAGATGTAATTCTATCTTCGAAATATAAACCTGTCAATTTATTCGTGAGTGGAGCGAGAGAATCCGGAAGCGGCCTTTTTTTTGAAATCTTTACGTGAAGATTATACCATCATCTTCTCATGCGACGGCACAATGCATCCACTTATTGTTCAAAGGAGTCGCTCATGAAGCATTCTCTTGTTTCCTTCCTATTTTCGAGTCTCATGCTTTTCATTACCGCCGCGAACGGAAAAGAGACGATAAAGATCGGGTATTTCAAACTGGAGCCTCACTGCATGTTCGAGAATAACGTGCATGGCGGCGCATTGATCGATCTTTGGGAGAAGCACCTTGCACCCGCTATGGATGTCGAAATCGAATGGCAGGGACCCCTGCCTCCGAACCGCCTGTTTTTGGCACTGAAAGAGGGAGAGTTGAACTCGATCGCGCTGCTGGCGAAGAACGATGAAAGGGAAAAAACTTTCGACTTTCCCAAAGAGATGTTTTTCGCAATGGAGGCGGGAATCGCCATGCTCAAGGAATACAAGCTCGAAAAAATAAATGCGGCAGATGATCTTTTCGGTATAACCCTGTGGGTTTTTTCAAAAACGGATTCATCCCTCCCTCGCTGAAGAACGACAAAATCACCTGGGATCTCGTGTCCGCGCCCGATTGGCAACAGGTGAACTTCACGAAATTGACAGCGAAAAGGATCGATGGCGCTTTCAATCCGGAACAGCTTTCGCTGTTGTATGAAGCGAATAAAACCGGAATGAAGGATAAGGTGAAGATCGTCATTGTACCGAATACTTCGGCAAGCCTCTATTCGGTTTTTTCCAAAAAAGACAATGGCGTTTTCCTGACGAAATACAATGAGGCGCTTTCCAAATTTTCCGTAAAGGAAAAATATTCGGAGCTGATCAAGAAATACGTCGGTAACTGAGATCACGTATCGGGTAATGACGGCGGACGGACCGGCCTGAACAACCGGTTCGCCCCACCGGACGATGCGCCATGGAACGCAACTGCTCCGTGAATCGTCCAGCGAAATCCACGACGCGGTCAACAAGACAATCCCGCATCACCCCGTTCGTCGCCCCTTTACCGAATGGGATAGCACGGACCTGCGCACGTTATAGGCACTAGCGTTCACTAGGGACGGTGGAAAAGCGACAAAACCAAAAAGGGGGGGCATAAACAGCGAAGATCTTAATGATCCTTCTGAGGGAATCATGCCGCAGGGCAGCCATTGGGGCCTGTCTAAGGCCGCATCTATCCCCATACGGTATATGGATCAACCCCGTCGAGAAAGCGCTCTGGCACTACACTCCGACCATAGGAGCGATAGGAAACGTCGTACCAATGTTCGAGTTCACGCTCGAGGGGCTCGAAACGGCGGTGGGGAGGCTTATGGGGAAGGGGGGATGACCGGTGGAGGGAGCGATTTTGATGGGCGTTCAGATTGAACGCTCTTGCGAAAGATGATGAAAAACGGGTTTTAACATGCCGTTAAAATCCCTGAAACAACGATCGTCGAGGCGGCCTGCGGGTTCCTCTGAGATTCTCATTCGATCGTAGAGTTCGAGATCTCGATTTCAGTATCGTCGTGCATCGAGATACCAGGCTTCGCGTACCAGGAACCGCCCTCGTTGTTCCGGATGATCGAGCGGTCTATGACTATATTGCCGCTGTGGTCGTTCGAGACGAAGAAGACCGCCGATCCATATGCATTGACCCTGTTTTTTTCGATGAGCGTCCCAAGGATAGTGAGGGTCATGGTATTGCCGTCATTGTAGATCGCTCCGCCGCTTCCTCCTCCCGGAGTGCCGCTTTGCGCTGGATTGCCGCCTCTCCCGACGGCCCTGTTATGGGAAAACAGGCAATTGATAATGGTCCATGAGACACCGATGCTGCTCAAGCCTCCGCCGTTCGCCCCTGTGTTGCCGTAGCCTTCGAAACCGCCGAAGGTGCTATTGACAACGTACACCGGCCTGTTTTCGTACTGACTGAACACCCTCACCGCGGCTCCGCCCACATCGGGTCCGGAGTCCGCGCATACATTGTTGAAAAAGCGGCAATTGACGATTTTGCATTGTCCGCCCCTGACCCAGATCGCGCCGCCGCCGTCGTACTCGGTTTCACCTTT
>CAZGVZ010000427.1:0-4316 GCA_964529145.1 uncultured Fibrobacteraceae bacterium
ATGGCTTGATTCTCGCTTTCGCGGCGGTCGCGAAGCCCGGAGTCTCCCCCGCGGAAAAATCCTCGATGCTCGCGATCGGCATCTCGGCCGCGATGAACACTACACTGCTCGGGCTTGTCATCGCGGTCCCCTGCGTAACAGTGTATTCGATTTTCAGGGCGCGAATCGACGAGGCAATCTCGGAGATCGACCGGTATTCCGTGGCAATCATGAAAGTCCTGACGCCCGAACAGGGCATCGGTAAAAACTACCGGATTTCTGACCGCCGGATAAGGGAGGAAGTGGAGACCGAACCGAATATGGTCCCGTTCATGAACCTCATGGTGGTACTCATTCCTCTTTTGCTCTCCTCTTCGGAATTCATCAAACTCGGCATGATCGAACTGAAGCTTCCTGAAACCGCGGGGGGCGGCGCCGGCGAGGGAAGCGCCGATGATGCCATGAAAACGGCCAAGGTCGATCTCGGAATCGTTATCAACGATAAAGGATTCACTCTTTTCCACTATTTCAAGAAAGATACCGCGGTGTCCGGGAACGCGGAAATACCGCTAAAGAAAGGGGAATACGATTACGAGACTCTCGGCAGGAAAGTCGCCGAAGTGAAGAAAAGGGCGCTCTACGAGATTCTCCGGCAGGCGAAACCGGATCTGGCGCCCGACACCGAACTCTGGAAACTCCATTACCTTTACAGGCAGAACAATCTCAAAGCGGTACGGACGTTCGAGGATCATGAAAACGTCAAGATCGTCGCCGAGGACAGGATCACCTATCAGACGGTCGTTTCGGTAATGGACGCGGCGCGCGGTATTTCGACCGGCCAGGGAACCGTGCCGCTCTTTCCGAACGTCTCCATAGCGGGAGGAATCGTCCAGTTATGGCTAATCCACGTGCAGCAAGGCAAGCCCGCAGACGCAGGGGAAACGACGAGGTGAAACTGAACATCACCTCCATGATGGACATGTTCACTATCATCCTTGTCTTTCTTCTCAAGAATTTTTCCACTGAAGGCGCGATCGTGACCCCGGCTGACAATCTTACACTGCCCAAGTCCACCGTCGAGAAACGGGCCAAGGAGGCGCTTGGTGTGAAGATCTCTCGCTCCACGATCTCGGTGGAAAACACGCTGGTTCTCGACGGGGATGCGTATGGGCGCCTGCTGACACAGAAGGAGTTCATGATCGATCCGCTCTTCGATGCGCTGGTGCATTATGCGGAAGAGGCGAAGAAAATGGCTTCCGTTGCCGGAACGGAATTTTCCGGTGAGATCACGATCCAGGGTGATGTCGAAATTCCTTATTCCGTGCTTACCAGAGTGATGTACACCTGCGGTCAGGCGGGGTATCCCAACATGAATCTTTTCGTGTACCGGAACGAGTGATGACGGGCCGCGAATCCGCAGGCGCGGTACTCTCCTCCGCGGCTCCGCTCTCCGGGGCTGCGGGAGGGAAATTCCTGCCCAGGGAGTTCAGGCGCGGCCCGTTCGGCCGTTTCGACCGAGGATTCGGTCTTCTTCTGCTTATTTGCGGGGCGGTCGTTTTCACGGTGACAGGCATTCTTTCATCCTTCAAACCTCCGCAGACGATCAGCGAGGAGGAAATCGTCAGGATACAGGAGCGGTACGCGCGGCTGGTGTTGAACCAGCCGAAACCGGTCATAGAACCGAAAGTCGCTCAGGAAACCGAGGAGATCGTTACCAGGGAGGCGCCGGCAAAAGAAGAGGAAAAGAAAGAGGAGGTGAAGATCGATCGCGAAAAGGAGACCTTCATCGAAAAGGAGCGGCGAAAAGAATCCGGAATCGAACAGCGACGTCAGGTACGCGAGGAGGCGGCGAAGCGGGTTCAATCCTCGGGGATTTTCGCTGCGATCACCGCTGCCGGGAACGGACTGGCGGAAGGGAGCGGATCGTCGGTATCGGATCTTCTGGGTTCCCCGGGACTCGGCGTCACCGATCTGGGCAGTATGACTCTTGATAAAGGGACCTTCGCGACCGACAACGTCGATGCCGCCGATCTCGTGTCGAGAAAAGAGAACCGGACCACGGACGTCAACATCGAAAAAGAGGAGGTCGGAAGAACCTCTGTCGCCCGGGTAGCTTCGAATATCGAGGTCAATGTCACGACGCAGCCGCCCCAGGTCAGCGGTGAATCGTCGGACCTCGCTGAAAGGAGCCAGTCGGCGATCCAGAATATCGTCAGCCGCGAATCGCGGCGTCTGAAGAGGCTCTATGAGGAATGGCTCAAACGGGATCCCGCGCTAAAAGGCCGCCTGACGGTGAAATTCGTCATACTGCCCTCCGGCGCGGTTTCCAACGTGACGATCGTGAAATCGAACACCGGTAACAATGAATTCGATGAGATGGTGCTCCGGTACATACGACGCTGGCAGTTTTCGGAAATCGAGGGCGCTGGACCGGTTGAGGTGGTGTATCCTTTCGTATTCGAGGGGCAGAGCTGAAACCGGTCCGTCTGGATACTGCGATTCAATACCGTCCCTTTACCTGCCTCGGTAAGAATCATTGTGGAATCCGTTTTTATCCTTTATGTCCGAACACAGCCGTCCCGCCGGGGATCACGTTGTATCGCCGTCCTTCCCTCCTCCGGGGAGGGCGAGGCACCTGTTAGGGTACGGTGAAATCAACCTCCACAGACCGGGGATGGAATGAGTGAAAGCAGCTGGGAGTCATCGCGTCGCAGGAGCGCAAAAACCCGCGGCATCGTTCTGCTGCTGCTTGTTACTTTCTCGCTGATCGTTTCGGTTCTCTTCATAAACAATCGAGATCTGATCGGAGGGTCTTCCTTTCAGGAACCGGAGCGGACCGGGAGCGCTGTTCCCGATTCAGGGGAACAGGTATCTTCCGGGGCCGCAGGCAGTTTGTCAGCCGATAGTTCGGGGTCCGACGGCATTGAAAACGCAGGGAAAGCCGGAGAAGATCCTGAGCCGGGCACGGACAGCATGGAGAAGCGTCCGCTACTTGCCGGGCGAACCGGAACCGGAATCGGACCGGGTATACTGGAAAGTGCAGCGGGAACTCCGGCCATGGAACCGCCGCCTTCGGACGTGCATCCGAAACAAGGAGAATCTGAAAGAACGTCCTACACTCCGGAACCGGGCGTCCGTTTCGCCGAAATCAGGGAAAGAACAATAAACGGACGGGACCAATCCGTAATTACCACGCATTCGGAAATGCATTCGGAATCGCTTCCTCCGTTTTCCTGCCGGCTCGAGAGCCGGAAAGATATAGTAATCGGGCTGTCACTGGAGCTATTTTTCAACGATGCCGCTAAACGTTCCGAGATCCGGCTGCGACGCGAGGAGATAAAAATCATGGTGATGAGGGAGCTTCGCGACATGCGGCTTTCGGGGGTGCGGATAGGTGAGCTCGAAAAACGTCTGCTTCCGGGCATCAACAGTTTGTTCGACGTCAATGTGATCAATGCGTTGAAAATCAAAAACATCACGGTAGAAAAGGCCGGCCAGTAATGACATTTCTAGATATTTTGGCGAAGGTTTTCGGATCGAAACAGGAGCGGGACGTAAAGAAACTGCGCCCCGTTTTGGAATGGATCAACGGTCTGCGGGAGGAGGTTTCCGGACTCAGTGACGAAGGACTCGCGGCGAAAACGGACGAGTTCCGGAAACGTCTCGCGGCAGGGGAGATGCTAGACGACATTCTTCCGGAGGCGTACGCGGTTTTCAGGGAAGCCACTCACCGGGTTCTGGGGGAACGGCGAACGGTAACCGACCAGTTTTCGGGTAAAGAGATACCCTTCATGTCGCATTTTGACGTTCAGGTGCTCGGAGCGATCATTCTGCATCAGGGGAAAATCGCCGAGATGAAGACCGGAGAGGGAAAGACACAGGTGGCAGCCATGGCATCCTACCTCAACGCCCTTGCGGGAAAGGGCGTGCACGTGATCACGGTGAACGATTACCTTGCCCGGCGCGACAGCGAATGGATGGGCAAGATCTTCAGGTTTCTCGGACTGACGGTCGGATGCCTGGATCTCTCGGAACCGCACAGCAGCGAACGGAGGGAGGCCTACTGCTGCGACATCACCTTCGGTACGAACAACGAATTCGGTTTCGATTATCTGCGTGACAATATGGCCACCTCTCCCGAGCAGTGCGTACAGCGCGAACTGAATTACGCGATCATCGACGAAGTCGACAACATCCTCGTTGACGAGGCGCGTACGCCCCTGATCATTTCCGGCCAGGTCACGCGCTCCAACCGTGAGTACGAGGAACTCAAACCGCGCGTTGTCAAACTGGTGAATGCCCAGAACCAGTTGATCCAGAAAGCGGTAAGCGAGGCC